>NZ_JBYCLE010000364.1:0-1882 GCF_057473765.1 Mycobacterium sp. TH-M106
TCCGCTCGCTCGGCCATCACGGTCTCCCGGTACCGGGTGCCGCAGCACCGAACACCTTGACGAAAATAAACGCGATGATCGCGACACAGCCGAAGACCAGCACCGAAATCGCAGAACCCAGCCCCACGTTGAAACCCTTGAACAGGTTGTCATAGCCCAGAATCGACACCGATCCTGTGTTATTGGATCCGTGCGTGAGCACGTAAATGTTGTCGAAGATCCGAAACGCGTCGAGCGTGCGGAACAGCAGCGCCACCAGGACGGCCGGTTTGATCAACGGCACGATGACCTTGATCAGTCGCCGCCATGCACCGGCGCCGTCGACCTGCGCGGCTTTCAACAGGTCTTCGGGTACCAACGCAAGGCCGGCGAGCAACAGCAGCGCCATGAACGGCGTCGTCTTCCACACCTCGGCCAGGATCACCACGCCCAACGACGGAATCTGCTGAGTCAGCGGGGCGCTGCCGTCGGGCAGTAGATTCGCCAGGTAACCGGTCCCGGGCGTCCAGGCGTAGTACCAGCTGTAGGCGGCGGCCACCGTGACGATGCCGTAGGGAACGAGCACGGCGGTGCGGACGATGCCCTTGGCGAACATGCTCCGATGCATCACCAGTGCCAGCGCCAAACCCAGGACGAGTTCGATCGACACCGAGATGACGGTGATCGCCAACGTCACCAACAGCGCCGTCCACCAGTAGGAATCGGTCAGGGTGGTCTGGTAGTTGGTGAGGCCGATGAACGAGGTCTCCGCCGGGGTGGCCAGGTTGTCACGCAGCAAGCTCAGCCATACGGCGTAACCGATCGGGTAGGCCGTCACCGCCAGCATCAGGATCACCGCCGGGGCGATCAGCACAAACGCCAATCGCCGCTGCGATCTGGTGTCCTCGGTGCGGGTCACGGGATGAGCCCCTGGCCGTCGATGGCCTTTTGCACCTGTTCGGCGAGTTCGTCGGCGGTGTGCTCAGGGTCGATGTCGGTGATCGGCGCCAGCACTGCCGATATTCGGGTGGACACCGCCTGATAGACCGGCGTCGCCGGCCGGATCGCGGCATCGGTGAGCTGCTGGCGGATCACGGCGTACATCGGGTACTTGGTCTGGAATTGCGGGTCAGAGTACAACGAGGTGCGTACCGGAGGCAGGCCGCCTTCCAGTGAGACGTACTTCTGGCTCTGCACATCACGCAAGCAGCGGATCGCCTCAAACGCCTCCGCCCGGTGCCGGGTGGTCGTC
This sequence comes from Mycobacterium sp. TH-M106, assembly GCF_057473765.1. Taxonomy (NCBI): domain Bacteria; kingdom Bacillati; phylum Actinomycetota; class Actinomycetes; order Mycobacteriales; family Mycobacteriaceae; genus Mycobacterium; species Mycobacterium sp. TH-M106. The sequence continues at coordinate 1,232 of NZ_JBYCLE010000364.1, forward strand.
GCGACGGCCAGGTTCAACCCACCCAACGTCGACTTCGCTGGCCGACCCGGCTGCACCGACGGGTACGGCGCGAAACCGAACACTTTCCTGCTGGCCTGGTATGCGTCACGGAACTGCTGATCCGAAGGGGCGAAGGTACCGACCCTGTTGATGCTGCCGGCCAAGTCGGGACGTTTGTTCAGCGGAAGGAAGCTCACTCCGCCTTTGACGGCGTTCTCCAGCATCGACGCCAGGACATAGGGCCAGTTGACCTCCAGTGCCGACCTGCCCTGCTCGAATGCCAGCCGTGCGGTGCTCGCGTCGGTTTCGGTGATCGACGGATCCGCGCCCGGCGCGGTGGCGACCGATTTCATGATCTGAAGTGCCGCCACGGTGGCGGCCCGATGCTGCGGCGTGTCGGTGAGGGTAACGGTCTTCCCGTCGTCGGAGAGCACCTGTCCACCCGCGCTGACCAGCACTGTGTTGAACCACACCACCAGGCCTTCGTCCTGCTTGCCCTGCACCCCGATCCAACTGGGTTCACCGGCGGCGTGCAGCCGTGCCGCTTCGGCGAGCATCCCCGCCCAGGTCGTCGGCGGCTTGTCCATCAGGTCGGTGCGATACCAGAGCAACTGGGTGTTGGTGGTGACGGGCGCGGCATAGAGCCTGTGG
>NZ_JBYCLE010000365.1:0-8837 GCF_057473765.1 Mycobacterium sp. TH-M106
CGGAGATCAGGGACTTCCTGGAGGGCTATGTCATCGGCCAGGACACCGCCAAACGGACGCTGGCGGTGGCCGTCTACAACCACTACAAGCGCATCCAGGCCGGCGAGAAGGGCCGCGATTCCCGATCCGGGGAGCCGGTCGAGCTGACCAAGTCGAACATTCTGATGCTCGGGCCGACTGGCTGCGGCAAGACCTACCTGGCGCAGACCTTGGCCAAGATGCTCAACGTGCCGTTCGCCATCGCCGACGCCACCGCGCTGACCGAAGCCGGGTACGTCGGTGAGGACGTGGAGAACATTCTGCTCAAACTGATCCAAGCCGCTGACTACGACGTCAAGCGCGCCGAGACCGGCATCATCTACATCGACGAGGTCGACAAGATCGCCCGCAAGAGCGAGAACCCGTCGATCACCCGCGATGTCTCCGGTGAGGGCGTTCAGCAGGCGCTGCTGAAGATCCTGGAGGGCACCCAGGCGTCGGTACCCCCACAGGGTGGCCGCAAGCACCCGCACCAGGAGTTCATCCAGATCGATACCACCAACGTGCTGTTCATCGTCGCGGGCGCGTTCGCCGGCTTGGAGAAAATCGTCTCCGACCGTATCGGCAAGCGCGGTCTCGGCTTCGGTGCCGAGGTTCATTCCAAAGCCGAGATCGACACCACCGACCACTTCGCCGAGGTGATGCCCGAGGACTTGATCAAATTCGGGCTGATCCCGGAGTTCATCGGCCGGCTGCCGGTGGTGGCCTCGGTGACCAACCTGGACATGGATTCGCTGGTCAAGATCCTGTCCGAGCCGAAGAACGCCCTAGTCAAGCAGTACACCCGGCTTTTCGAGATGGACGGTGTGGAACTGGAGTTCACCGACGACGCGCTGGAGGCGATCGCAGACCAGGCGATCCACCGCGGCACCGGGGCGCGGGGGCTGCGCGCGATTATGGAAGAAGTGTTGCTGCCGGTGATGTACGACATCCCCAGCCGCGACGACGTCGCCAAGGTCGTGGTGACCAAGGAGACGGTGGAGGACAACGTGTTGCCGACGATCGTGCCGCGCAAGCCGTCCCGCGCGGTACGGCGCGACAAGAGTGCCTGATCGCACGCGGTGCCGATGAACGCTGGCGGGCCGTCCAACGTTCTTAAGCGTGAACCGCCAGCAAAAGTGACGAACACCACATCGCAACCCACAGCCGTCTGGTATGGGACCATGACCTCGGTATTTTGTGGCGGGTCCGCTGTGGATCGAGAGCGCGTGGCGTCGAGGCATCCCTAAGAGCGGTGCAATAATCGGCACCGGCAGTGACGTAAAAATTTCGGGCGGGGTCGACTCCGGCGGTAGCGGTGTGCGTTTGCGGTCGTGATGCGAACCCCCGGGGCGGGAACAACGACGGAAGGCGGGGACGTGGGTCCGGACGGTGACCACGCTGACCAGGGCGAACAGGACGGGTCGGAAGCGACACATGAGCGGCGCAAGCTCGAGAAGGTCGTGATCCGCTTCGCCGGTGACTCCGGCGACGGTATGCAATTCACCGGTGACCGGTTCACCGCAGAAGCTGCGGTATTCGGTAACGACCTGGCCACCCAGCCGAGCTTCCCGGCCGAGATCCGGGCGCCGCAGGGCACGTTGCCGGGGGTGTCGTCGTTTCAAATCCAGATCGCAGACTTCGACATCTTCACCGCCGGCGATCGGCCCGACGTGCTGGTGGCGATGAATCCCGCGGCGCTGAAAGCCAACATCGAAGACCTGCCCCGGGGCGGGCTGGTGATCGCCAACTCCGACGAATTCACCAAGCGCAACTTGACCAAGGTCGGCTATGACGGCAATCCGTTGGAAGACGGCGAGCTCTCCGACTATGTGGTGCAGCCGGTGGCGATGACCACGCTGACGCTGGGCGCGGTCGAACCCAGTGGCGTATCGAAGAAGGATGGTCAGCGCGCCAAGAACATGTTCGCCCTCGGCCTGGTGTCCTGGATGTACGGCCGGCCGGTCGAGACCAGCGAAACCTTCATCCGGGAGAAGTTCGCCGGCAAGCCCGAGATCGCCGAAGCCAACGTGCTGGCGCTGAAGGCCGGCTGGAACTTCGGGGAGACCACCGAGGCGTTCGGCGCCACCTACGAGGTGTCGCCCGCGATGCTGCCGCCCGGCGAATACCGGCAGGTCTCCGGCAACACCGCGCTGGCCTACGGACTTATCGTCGCCGGCCAACTGGCCGGCACCCGGGTCGTTTTGGGTAGCTACCCGATCACCCCGGCCTCGGACATCCTGCACGAGCTGGCCAAGCACAAGCGCTTCGACGTGATCACCCTGCAGGCCGAAGACGAGATCGCCGGCATCGGCGCCGCGCTGGGCGCCTCCTACGGCGGAGCGCTAGGTGTGACCAGCACCTCCGGCCCCGGGTTGTCGCTGAAGTCCGAAGCGCTCGGCTTCGGCGTGATGGCCGAGCTGCCGCTGGTGCTTGTCGACGTCCAGCGCGGCGGCCCGTCGACCGGGCTCCCGACCAAGACCGAGCAGGCCGACCTGCTGCAGGCGCTGTTCGGACGCAACGGCGAATGCCCGGTTGCCGTGCTGGCCCCGCGCACCCCGTCGGACTGCTTCGAGGTCGCCATCGAGGCCGCCCGTATCGCGCTGACCTATCGAACCCCAGTGATTTTGCTGTCCGACGGGGCGATCGCCAACGGGTCCGAGCCGTGGCGGGTGCCCGACATCGGCTCGATCGCGCCCATCGACCGTGCGCTCGCCCAGGCCGGCGACGACTGCCAGCCGTACGCACGTGATCCGGAGACCCTGGCGCGGCAGTTCGCCGTCCCCGGAACCCCGGGTCTCGAACACCGCATCGGCGGGCTGGAGAAGACCAACGGCGTAGGCGAGATCTCCTACGCACCGGCCAATCACGACATGATGGTGCGGATTCGCCAGGCCAAGATCGCCGGCATCCGCGTTCCCGATCTGGAGGTCGACGATCCCTCCGGGGACGCGGAACTACTGCTGATCGGCTGGGGCAGCTCGTATGGTCCGATCGGCGAGGCCTGCCGGCGTGCTCGCCGCAGGGGCACCAAGGTGGCGCACGCCCACCTCCGCTATCTCAACCCGCTTCCGGCCAACCTGGGTGAGGTGCTGCGCCGCTACCCCAAGGTGGTCGTACCGGAGATGAACCTGGGCCAGCTGGCGCTGCTGCTGCGCGGGCGCTACCTGGTCGATATCCAGTCGGTCACCAAGGTCCAGGGTGTCGCATTCCTCGCCGACGAGATCGGGCGCGTCATCCGGGCCGCTCTGAGCGGGACACGCGGGACACTGGCCGAGCTCGAAGACGACAAGGCGATGGTAGCCAGGTTGGCGGTGGCTACGGTCGGAGCAGGAGCACAGACAAATGACTGACCTGGTCGGCGTGAGCCTGGTGGGTGCGGACCTCGGTCTGGCGCCCACCAAAGACAGTGCAGTACCCACCACCGGTGAGCCGCAGAAGGCAAAGGAATACACCTCCGACCAAGAAGTACGGTGGTGCCCGGGCTGCGGCGACTACGTGATCCTCAACACTATCCGCAACTTCCTGCCCGAGCTGGGGCTGCGCCGGGAAAACGTCGTGTTCATCAGTGGCATCGGTTGCTCGAGCCGCTTCCCGTACTACCTGGAAACCTATGGGGTGCATTCGATCCACGGCCGCGCACCGACGTTTGCGACGGGATTGGCGGTGGCCCGCGAAGACCTGTCGGTATGGGTGGTCACCGGCGACGGAGATGCGCTCTCCATCGGCGGCAATCACCTGATCCACACCCTGCGGCGCAACGTCAACATCACCATCCTGCTGTTCAACAACCGGATCTACGGGCTGACCAAGGGCCAGTACTCGCCGACCTCCGAAACCGGCAAAATCACCAAGTCGACACCGATGGGCTCGCTGGACAACCCGTTCAACCCGGTCTCACTGGCGATTGGCGCCGAAGCTACCTTCGTCGGCCGCGCACTGGACTCCGACCGCAAGGGGCTCACCGAGGTGCTGCGCGGCGCGATGGAGCACCGCGGGTCCGCGCTGGTGGAGATCCTGCAGGACTGCCCGGTCTTCAACGACGGCTCGTTCGACCAGTTGCGCAAGGAGGGCGCCGAGAACCGGGTGATCAACGTCCGCCAGGGCGAGCCGATCGTCTTCGGCGCCAGCGGCGAATTCTGCGTCGTCAAATCCGGCTACGGGCTCGAGGTCACCAAGACCGCCAACGTGTCCGCCGACGAGATCGTCGTTCACGACGCCACGCTGGAGAACTCATCGTATGCGTTTGCCCTGTCCCGCTTGTCCGATCAGAACCTGGCGCACGCCGTGATGGGCATCTTCCGTCAGGTCAGCAAACCCACCTACGACGACGCGGCCCGGGCGCAGGTCGGTGCGGCTCAGCAGGCCGCCCCGCACGACGCTGCGGCACTGCAAACGTTGCTGCGTGGACGTGACACTTGGACCGTAGCCTGACGAGCCTTGACCGGGTCCGCTGAACGCACGGCTGGCGGGCGCTGGCGGGCGCTGGCGGGGGTGGTGTTGGCCGGCGGGGCATCACGGCGGATGGGCCGTGACAAAGCGACGTTGACCGTACCGGGGTCGATCGACGGCCGGACATTGATCGAGCGGTTGGTGTTCGTCGCGGCGCAGCGATGCGACCCGGTTTTCGTCATAGCCGCCGCCGGGCAGACGCTGCCCCGACTGTCGGCGCGACTGCTGCGTGACGAGGTGCCTAGACTCGGTCCGCTGGCAGCGGTCGGGCGGGGATTGCGGGCGGCCGCCGAGGCGGGTGCGCAGCGCGCCTTCGTCTGTGCGGTCGACATGCCGTTGCTGACCGTCGATCTGATCGACGTACTCGCGGGTCCGGCCGCGAGCTTGGATGCCGACGCGGTGTTGCCGTGGGATGGACGTGATCACTATCTGGCCGGGGTGTACCGCACGCGGCTGGCCGATCGAATCGACGCGCTGGTGGCCGCCGGCGAGCGCCGGCTGGGGGCGCTGGTCGGCCCGCTCGACACTCAGCGGATCGTGCTGTCCGACTCGCGGCCACTGACCAACCTCAACACGCCAGCTGAGCTGGCGGCATTGGGAAATTCCGACCCCAGAAATTGAGTAATTCGTCACATTTTGTGATCGGTACGTTATCTACGCACCCGCATGAACATTCGGGCGGGGAGGCAATCCAATGCCGTGTCCCAGCTCACAATCTTTGCGTGATTTGACTCACGATTACGGCGTTGTCACTCGACTGCCGCGCCGTGGCAAACATTCAGCGTGACCTCGGAAGATTCCCGTAAATACAACGTGTGATCGGGTCGTTATCGGATCGAGATACCGATCGCGTCCGAGATGACTAATGCACATCGATCTCGTACGGTCCCTCTCGGCCATAAATGGCACATACAAAATCGAATAACCGATCCACGCGTGAGCGGGGTTGTGGGCGGCGACAGCCGATCCACAGCCGCCGGACAGTAGGCCGGCCGGGCAGATCGTGCTCCCGCTGCCGTGCCGGAATCAGACGGCACGTCCCGAGGCACCAATCCGGCCCGCATCGGGCCCCGAGCCCACACCCGCGGGCTTGCTTCGGCGCGCGATCAGCGAAAGGAATGACAGTGAATCACGTCCGCAAGACGCTCAGCCTGGCCACACTGGCCACGGTGCTCGCCACCGCGCCGATCGACACCGCTGCCGCGGATGACGCCGAGACGGACGCGTCGACCGGCCCGGTGACCGTGCAGGACGTCGCGTTGGCGGCCCCCGCCTCCTATGCCCCTGATGGCACTGCGCCGGAAGCTCCGGCGCTTCCGGGGCAGCTGCCACTGCCGCCAGGGGATCTGCCGCCGGCGCCCGACGGCCTCCCGCCGACTCCCGAGGACCCGCCGGCTTCTCAGGACCTGGCGCCGGCGCTGTGGGAGCTGCCTGCCGAGCCGGAAGCGGCCCCGGAACCGGCTCCTGCGCCCAAGCCGGCTCCCCTTGCAGCCAGGGCATACAGCGTGAACTGGGACGCGATCGCGGCCTGCGAGTCCGGTGGCAACTGGGCGATCAACACCGGTAACGGCTACTCCGGTGGCCTGCAGTTCACCCCGAGCACTTGGCGGGCGAACGGCGGTTCGGGCTCGCCGCACAACGCCAGCCGGGGCGAGCAGATCCGGGTCGCCGAGAACGTGCTGCGGACGCAAGGCCTGGGCGCGTGGCCGACCTGCGGACGGCGCGGCTGACAGGCGGCTTCGGCCCGGCGAAGCGTGAGGGCAGACGACGGCGCCGGCCGCGGTCCGGCGCCGTCGTGCATGTCGGGTAGCGTCGGGCAGATGCCCGAAGCATCGCGTGAGCTTGACGGTGAACTTGACGGTGAACTTGAGATAGTCGTCTACGGGGCGACCGGTTTCGTCGGCAAGCTCACCGCGGGCTACCTGGCCGCGGTTGCCGCGGCCACGGGCGGGGCCGATGCGCGGATCGGGCTGGCGGGCCGCAGCGCCGAGCGACTGCGGGCGGTGCGCGATGACCTGGGCCCCGCAGCGCAGGACTGGCCGGTCTTGATTGCCGACGCCGCCAAGCCGTCGACGCTGGACGCGCTGGCTGCCCGGGCCCGGGTGGTGATCAGCACGGTCGGGCCCTACACCCGCTACGGGCTGCCGCTGGTCGCGGCGTGCGCCGCGGCCGGCACCGACTACGTCGACCTGGCCGGTGAGGTGATGTTCCTGCGGGACAGCATCGACCTGTACCACAAGCAGGCCGCCGACACCGGCGCGCGCATCGTGCACGCCTGCGGATTCGACTCCATCCCGTCGGACCTGAGCGTGTACGCGCTGCACCGCCGGGCGCGCGAAGACGGCGCCGGTGAGCTCGTCGACACCGATTTCGTGCTGTGCACCCCGTTCAGCGACTTCTCCGGCGGCACCATCGCTTCCATGGTCGAGGTGCTGCGCACCTCGTCCAGCCACCCCGAGGTACGTCGTGAGCTCAACGATCCTTACACGCTCAGTGGCGATCGCTCCGCCGAACCCGACCTCGGACCGCAGCCGGACCTGCTGTGGCGGCGCGGCGGTGCGATCGTGCCCGAACTGGCCGGCATCTGGACCGCGGGGTTCGCGATGGCAGCGGTCAACACCCGGATCGTGCGGCGCAGCAACACACTGCTCGGGTGGGCATACGGACGACGGTTCCGGTATGCGGAACACATGAGCGTCGGCTCGTCGGTGGCGGCGCCGGTGCTCTCCGGGCTGGCTACCGCCGTCGGCAACACCGTGTGGCAGTTGGGCGGCCGCTATCTTCGGTTGCTGCCGGACGGGCTGGTGAGCCGGTTCACCCCGGCCCCGGGGACCGGGCCCAGCGAAGCCGTCCGCCAACGCGGTCACTACCGAGTCGAGACCTACACCACGACGACCACCGGAGCCCGCTACCGAGCTACCATGACGCAGCGCGGCGATCCCGGTTACCAGGCCACCTCGGTGCTGCTGGGCGAGAGCGCCCTGGCGCTGGCGCTGGACCGGGAGAAGCTGTCCGACCTGCGTGGTGTGCTCACTCCGGCAGCGGCGATGGGCGATGCGCTGCTAGCCCGGTTCCCTGCCGCGGAAGTGTCGCTGGACGTCACCCGGTTGGGATAATGTCGACGCCAATGCTGTCAGTCAGTGATGGCCCTGCAAGGAAAGTGAACGCCTCATGGCCGGTCTTGATGATCTCTTCACCCAGATCCCCGTACAAGAAATCGCCAGCCAGCTCGGTGCCGACGAGGGCGAGGTGAGCAGCACCATCCAAACACTGGTCCCGGTGTTGGTCAGCGGCCTGCAACACAACGCGCAGGATGCCGGTGACGCGTCCAGCATTGAATCGGCAGCCCATGCCGCCCGGGGGCTGCTGGACGGCGGTGTGCAGGTGGGCCAGATCGACGCCGCAGACGGGCTGAAGGCAATCGCGAACATCTTCGGCGGCAACGACGCGGGTCAGGTCGCCTCGGCGCTGGCCGGGGCCGGCGGCGGCAACAGCGACCTGATGCAGAAGTTACTGCCGATACTGGCGCCGATCGTGCTGGCCTACATCGGCAAGCAGCTGAGCCAGAAGAAAGAACCAGCCCAGCAGCAGGCTTCCGGTGGTGGGCTCGGCGACGTGTTGGGCAGCATCCTGGGCGGCGCCGGCGGCGCCGGCGGCGGAAGCGGCACGTCGATGGGCAGCATCCTGGGCAACATGCTGGGCGGCAAGACCGGTGGCGCGATCGGCGAAGTCCTCGGCGGTCTGCTCGGCGGCAAGAAGTAGCCGCTTTCAGCGCCAGCACTTTCACCGCCAGCAGACGCAAAAGCCCCCTGATTTGCCCCGGAATCAGGGGCTTCCGCGTCTGCTCGCCGGGCGTTCCTAGAATTAACCGGTGACTGCCAGCCCGGGTGCCGCCGATGCGGCGGAATTGCCCAAATCATGGGATCCCGGTGCGGTCGAAGCCGCCATCTACCAGGGCTGGGTCGACGCCGGTTACTTCACCGCGGACCCGGCCAGCGCGAAACCCGCGTATTCGATCGTGCTGCCGCCGCCGAACGTGACCGGCAGCCTGCACATGGGGCACGCGCTGGATCACACTCTGATTGACGTCTTGACCCGCCGCAAGCGGATGCAGGGTTATGAGGTGTTGTGGCTGCCGGGGATGGACCATGCCGGCATCGCCACGCAGACGGTGGTGGAGCGCCGATTGGCCGAAGAAGGCCGGACCAAAGAGGATGTCGGCCGGGAGCGCTTCGCCGCGTTGGTCTGGGAATGGAAACGAGACTCCGGCGGCACGATCGGCACCCAGATGCGGCGGCTGGGCGACGGGGTGGACTGGAGCCGCGAGCGGTTCACCATGGACGACGGTTTGTCGCGGGCGGTGCGCA
>NZ_JBYCLE010000366.1:0-4305 GCF_057473765.1 Mycobacterium sp. TH-M106
GACCGTCGTCGTAGGTATTGCCCAACACGAACGGCTTCTCCGCCAGCTTCGGCGTGTACCGCGCCACCATGTCCGGGTTCATCACGAATCCGCCCGCAGCGATCACCACCGACGTGGCTTTGACCGCAACGACTTCCGTGAAGCGCTTGGCCAACACCCCGACAACCGCACCCGAGCTGTCGATGATCAGGCCGGTGGCGCCGGTCTCGTATCGGATTGGCACGTCGAGGCTTTCGGCTCGTTTGAGCAGCAGGTCGATCACCAGCTTGGCACCCTGGGTGTCACCGGGCACCGGCACTTTGTGCCCCCGCGGCGCGGGGGCGGCCTGGTCGACAAATGGCCACACCTTCTCGTTGCCGGTGTACATCAGGCCTTCGGTGCTGGGCTGGATCACCGCTTTCTCCGGGTAGTAGCTGCGCTCGAACTGAAAGCCCAGGTCCTCCAGCCAGGTGAAGTGTTCGACGCTTCCGTCGCAGTACGCCCGGATCTTGTCGAGTTCGGGCTCACGCGACACCGCGACCAGGTACTTGTACATCTCGTCGGGGCTGTCGGGATGCCCGGTGGCCTGCTGGACGGCGGTGCCACCGCCGAGGTAGAAATGCCCGCCGGCCATCGCGGTGGTGCCACCTGCCGCGCCCGCTCGCTCTAGCACCAGTACTCGTGCCCCGGCGGCCGCCGCGCTCACCGCCGCGCATCCACCGGCGATGCCGAACCCGATCACCAGCACGTCGACGTCATCCGACCACAAGGTGACCTCGTCGACGCTGACGGTTGGCGGTATGTCAGTGCCCATCGGCGCCACCCTCCCCTGGATTCCGAGACTCATCGCCTCGCAGAATAGACCGCACCGTGGCAGAGTCGCAGTCAGCGCACCGTTGCCAGAGCGCGCCGGTCCATTGAGAGGATGCGTGGTGCCCGCGCGATACGACCAACCGAACCGGGCCGCCCGGGCCGCCAACACCGTGGTTCGCTGGCTCGCCGAATTGGGGATCAGCCTTGGCGGCACTCAGGCCCTCGCCGTCCGCGGCCGGAAGAGCGGAAAGCGCCGCGGGGTGGTCATCAACGTGCTCACCGTCGACGCTGCGGAGTACCTGGTCTCGCCACGCGGTGACACCCAGTGGGTGCGCAATGCCCGGGCCGCTGGCGTCGTCGAGCTCGGACCGTGGTGGCGACGCAGACCGACCCGCATCGTCGAGGTGAGCAACGACGCCAAACCCGAACTGCTGCGGCGCTACCTGGCTCGGTGGTATTGGCAGGTCAAAGGGCATGTTGCCGGATTGACACCGGATTCCAGCGACAGCGAATTCCTGGCCGCGGGACCGTTGATCCCGGTCTTCGCGCTCGCGCCGCCCAAAGGTTAAGCCGAAGGTGGGGGACCCGCCGCCGCGGCGTCGTCATGCACCTGCTGCATGATGGCCGACCAGGACACTGCGGCGGGGTAGGTGCCCCAGACGCTGTTGAACACGCCGACGATTCGTGCCGGTCCGATACCCCCGGCCACATACACCGGCCCGCCCGAATCACCCGGTTGGCTGACGACGCCGTGGGCCATCGTGAACCACCCGTTGTTGACGCGTTCGACGGTTCCGCAGCTCTGCTGGGTGACGACACCGAAATGGCAGACCTGCTCGCCGGGCTGCACGCCCAGGTCGGGGATGGACTCCAGCGGGCGGCCGTCGGGCAGGATATTGCTCACCGCGACGTCGTCGGCCAGCACGATGGTCTCGTAGTCGGTGATCATCTGGTCGGTGTCGATAGTCGAGCCGTCGGGGGTGTTGTCCCGGAAGCTCGCAAGCTGACCGAGATGGTTGCCGTCTGCGTCGGTGACCGCTCCGCCGCCCCGGCAATGGCCAGCGGTGAAGGCAATTCCCAGCGCCGGGTCGACGTAGCCCAAGGTGCACACATGGGTGTCCTGGCGGATCTCCATCCCCGGGAACACCAGCACCGGATCGGCCCGGGCAACCGACGGCGGCAACCCCGCTGACCCGGTCACGGCGGTCATCGCCGCCGCCAGCAGCTGAACCGCCTGCGCCGTCAGCCTGTGCACCGCCGACTCCGATCGTCTTGGGCCGGCGCTGCACCGGACACCATGTCGATTGCCTAGGTTACCGGTGCGGGGCTGCGAAGCATCGAGCGCGGCACGCACCACAGAGCGGTGGCCAGGACGTCGCGATCAGGGAATCGTCAGTACTTGGCCGGGCTGGATCAGGTCGGGGTTGGCGACGCCGCTGGCGTCGGCGATCTGCTGATATTTGCTGCCGTCGCCGTAGAACCGTTCGGCGATGGCCCACAGCGTGTCGCCGGAGAGCACCGTGTAGGTCCGGGTCGGCTCAGGCGCCGGCGGAGGCGGCGCCGCCTCTTCGGCAACCGGTTCGGCCGCGGGCTCCGGCGGCGGTGGCGCGTCGGTCTCGGTTTTGCTGGACCAGGCTGGGCCGTCGGCGGCATACAGCACCAGATTGCGGTCGTCCTGCAGCACCAGCTTGACGTTCTTCTTGCCCTTGGTGTCGGTGTGCCACACCGGCTTATCCGCTGTGTAGAGCACGAAGTTGCCGTCCGGCTGAACCTCGGCGCGCACGACGTTCTGGCCGTTGGTCCCAGTGGCCCAGATCGCCTTGCCCCGCACGGCCAGCACCACGTTGCCATCCTCTTGCAATGTCAGGGTGTAGGCCCCGTTGTTCGACGTCAGCGACTCCCCTTTGATCAGCTTCTGTCCTGCCGTGAGCGTGTCTCCCAGGCTCTGTGCCACGTCATCTCCTTCCGGTCAAGGCGGCCCCGCCGATCCCGGCCGGGCGTCGGCACGTCTGTGCCACCAGCGCAAGACTAGGCGACTGTCGGCCCCCGTCGGGCTGCTTTGGCTCGCACCCGAAAGTAATATCGGCGGGCCGGGACCAACCCGCGCTTAGTCTGGCTGCGGTGCCGGCGATATCGGGCTGGCCTGGTCGCCGGAGTGCCAGTGCACCGCGTAGACGCCGGGTTGCAAAGACAGCTCAGCGACCAAACGCTCCAGCCGGGCCGGTGCGCGGCCGTCCACCAGCAGGTACGCCGTCAACACGATGTTGTCGTCGGCGGCCCGCCCGGTGTGGACGCCGCGCAGCACGAGGTCGTTGCTGGCAGTGTGCTGGACAACCTGGGCGCGAGCGTACTTTTCGGATTTGGGGCGACAGATCAACTGCAGCTGGTAGGGCGACTGCCCTTCATCTGCTTCGATGTTCTGGTCACGGTCGATGAACCGGCCCAGCGGCCGACCCAGCAGGTGGGTGCCGACGATGGCGCCAGTGGCGATCAGCGCGAACACCAGCAGTCCGGCGGCGGCCAGCACACCCACCGCCGCCGAGCACCACAGGGTGGCCGCGGTGTTCAGGCCGCGAACGTTGAACCCCTCCCTCAGGATCACCCCACCGCCGAGAAACCCGACACCCGACACCACGTAAGACGCCACCCGGGTGGAGCTGCTGTCGTTGGCGGCGACCGCGTACAGCACGAACAGCGTCGCCCCGGCCGCCACCAAGGCATTGGTGCGCAACCCGGCCATCCGCGCCCGCCACTGCCGTTCCAAGCCGATCAACGCACCGCAACCCAGCCCGACAGCCAGGCGCAGGGCAAAATCGGCGATGCTCAGCGTCTGCATCAGCCACCTCCCCTTTCGTGACTTGCCGACTAGACGGTAGGAAGCATGTTGTAGCGCAGCACTGTTCGCCACCACGTTATCCGGAGATCACCGGCCGCGATATTGTCGTGGGCTTGAGGCCGGGCGTCGCACCCCTCTCGTCGGAGCTCGTCAGAGCTTTGGCATCACACGCCGTATCCGGTTGTCCGGGAAGCCACTTGGGCTCATCCAGCGGCAATCCTGACACCACGCCAATCGCCCGTCAAGCCGACCGGCAAGGTCGCGTACACTCCCCTGTCAGCTGGGGTTTCGCGGTCGCAGCTTACCCTTGCTCTGCCCGTCGTCGTTCACATGCACCGCGTGGACGCCCGGTTTTTCGGACAGTTCTTCCAACAGATCATCGAGTTTGCTCGGGTCGACGTGCCAGTGCTGCACCTCGTGGGTGCCCGCGAGCTCGCTGACCATACGTTCGAGCCGGCCCTGTGCGTAGCCGTTCATCACCGCGGCCGGGCGGCTCCGCGGGGCGGAACCACCGATTGAGCGGCCGACCAAACCCGCGAGTGCCATGTCGGCGAAGAGACCGCCGGGAGCGGCGGCCGGGGCCGCACCCGGGCCGGTGTCGGGCGTCCCGGCAGCGGCTAACGTGGCCATCGTGGCCTCGGGCGCGGCCTTCGTCCAAGCCGGCGGCACCGACAACT
>NZ_JBYCLE010000367.1:0-1550 GCF_057473765.1 Mycobacterium sp. TH-M106
CCCCGGAGCGGATCACCTATCGCCCCCAGCTCGGCGTGCTCTACCCGTCCGAATTAGCCACCGGGATGCGGATTTACGTCGAATACGACAAGAAGAATCCCGACCTGGTCCGGGTTCAGCACCGCACCGCCGCGCTGGCGATCATCCCGGCCGGGTCGGTCGCGGTGGTGGGCTGGCTGGTCGCCGCTGGTGTGCTGGCCGGGCTGGCGGCGGTCGACAAGCGGCTGGATGTTGCCCCTTCGCTTCCCCAGCGGTCGCCCGTGGAGTAGTTTAACGAAACGTGAGATACGTCATTCGCCAACAGGGCAGTTTCGCGGGGGCCTACAACGAGGTCGGATCCATGGCCGGTTATCGGGGCACGAAGCGCAATGGTCGGTCGCGCAGCGCGAAGGCCCGTCGTCGGGTCGTAGGTTCGAGTATCGGTGTTGGTGTGTTTTTGGCGTTGGGCGTGACGCAGTTGGCTGCTGCGCCGACGGCCGAAGCCGATGAGTTTGACGCGATTGTTGAGCCGATCATCAGTTCCCTCGTGGGTTCGCTGGGTGATGCGGCGGGCGGTTCGGTTGCCGATGCGGGCTCGGTGGCGGCGGCCGGTCCGTTTGACGCCTTGCTGCATGGGCTGGAGCAGGACTGGCTTGACAGCAGCTTTGGTCAGCAGGTTGACAGCGTGCTCAATGATTGGTTCAGCCAGGCTGCTCCTGCCGCCGACGCCGGGAATACTGCGCAGCCGATGAGCCAGAACTTGCTGGTCAACGGTAACTTCAACATTGCCGAACCGTCCAGGTCGGGCTTCAGCGGGGTGACCATTCCGGGCTGGACGGAGACCGGCACCCCGACCGTGATCGAATACGGCACCCCGCGCGGTTATCCGTTGCCATGGTTCCAGTTGCCAAAGCTGACGGGTTACCTGGGCTTTCCGCAGGAGGCGCCCCCGGGCACCCTGGCTCCTGCCGACAATTTCGCCGGCGGTGGACCGGTGGCCACGTCGAGCATCAGCCAAACCGTCGACCTCACCGGTGCGGCCGGGACGCCGTACGACCTCAGTGCAGATCTCGGCGGCCAGGGCTTGAACTCCTCCTACACCACAGTGCAGGTCAACTTCCTGGGCGCCGACGGGCACGTGCTGGGCACCGGCTCGCTCAAGCCGGTCACGGTATGGGATCGCCTGGCTATCACCGGGTTTCAGGAACGCGAGATCACTGGGACGATCCCGGAGGGCACCACCTCCGCGCAGGTGACCACGACTTTCCACGACGAGAACCATTTCCTCGGCAACTACAATTCCGCCTACGCCGCCAACGAGTCGTTCACGGTCGGTGATCCAAGCCTCACCGCGGCGCCGCTCACCCTGCCGACGTCCGACGTCGGCCACCTGAATCACGTGTTCTTGATCTACATGGAGAACAAGGGCGTCGACGACATCGTGGGCAGCCCGAACGCGCCGTTCTTGAACCAGCTGATCAAGACCGAAGATTTCGACAGCAACTACTACTCGCTGAGCCACCCCAGCGACGCCAACTACATGCGGATCATGGGCGGGTCGGGCTTCGGCA
>NZ_JBYCLE010000368.1:0-16944 GCF_057473765.1 Mycobacterium sp. TH-M106
AAGATCTCCCACACCGAAAAGTCGAACGCCAACGAATGACACTGCGTCCACACCTGCCCCGCCGAGAGCTCCAGCTCGCCGTCGAGCGTCTCCAACAGTGCGATCACATTACGGTGGGGGACGGCCACCCCCTTAGGGGTGCCGGTCGTACCCGAGGTGTAAATCAAATACGCGATGTCCTCACCGGACGGCGCCGGCAACCCGGTATCAGGCTGGCTATTGACCGCCGGATCGTCGACATCGATGACCACCAGCTCACCCAGACCGTGGCCGGCCAGCCGCGACCGCAGACCCGCGGTGGTGATCACCGCGGCCGGGCCGGCATCGGTGAGCACGAACCCCACCCGCGCGTCGGGCAGACCCGGATCAACCGCCAGATACGCCGCCCCCGCCTTGAGCACCCCCAACATCGCCACCACCGCCGACGCCGACCGCTCCAACAACAACGCCACACACTGCCCCCGGCCCACCCCGTGTGCGACCAGGAAATGCGCCCACCGATTCGCCGCCTCATCAAGGTCGCGATACGTCAACGACAGCCCCCCGCAACTGACCGCCACCGCCCCCGGCACACGCGCCACCTGCCCGGCGAACACCTCCGGAACCGACACCGACACCCCCGCCGGCCGGGCTAATGCCCCCCGATTACCCCACCCCTGCAACCGGACCCGCTCAACCCCATCAAGCACACCCACCGACGACAACCGCCGCGCAGGATCAACCGTCATCAACTCCAACACCCGCTGCAACCGCAAAGCTAAATCGGAGACATCAAAATTCGAAAACAGTTGACCAGTGCCCAACGTGGTGAGAAAGAGCTCGTCGCCGACGCCGGAAAAGATCAACCCGAAACCGCTCACGAGGCCGGAATTGGTCATTGACGCCGATGCCGCAACACCGCCGAAGTCCAGCGAAAATGATGTCGGGAAGAAATCGACGACCACCCTGTCGGCTGACTCCCCAGGACCACGCTGGTAGGTTTTGCGCTCAAGGGCGTGCACCGGAAACCTTTGATGTTGCAGCGCTTCCCGGATTCGCGTGTCAACATGCTCACAAAAACTGGTAACGGTCGATGCCGCCGAGACCCGCAACACCAGCGGCACGACCCCGGCAACCATGCCGGGCAGCGTCTTGGACTCTGGACGCACTCGCCTGCCGACCGGGAAGTCGAGCACCACCTCGGAGCCCTCACCGCACCACCCACGCATCAAAAGTGCGCATGCCGCGGTGATGATCGAGGGGCGAGGCATATTCCACGCGTGGGATAATTCGTCAACCCGGCGAAGCACCGCAGGGTCCAACTGAACCGGCTCCGAACGCCAATTCGGATCGCGCTCGCCCGCTGCTTCTGGCAAACGATAGTCCAGTCCGCTCTCCGCGGGAAGGTTCCTCGTCCAATACGCCTCATCTTCGACGTAATCGTTGGATGCTTCGTATGCTGATTCGCAGTCAACCAAGTCCTGCAACGACCCGAAAAACGCAGGCGGGATGGGCTCCCCGGAAACAATGGCAGAGTAGACGGCCGTAACCCGATTGCCGAACAGTCCAATGCCGGCTGCGTCTATGATGATGTGATGGAAACATCCGAACAAATAGAATTGGTCGGACTGCGTTTGAAACAATGCATATTTGAACAGCGGGCCAGTGAACGGCATTGGTGTGCGCTGAATCGACAACGCCATCTCCTGGGCTTCCCGCACGGGATCGCGCGAGCCGCTCAGATCATAGAAGTCCAGTTCGACCTGCGGGTAATCGATCGCCCGTTGGAAAACCTGGCCGTCCACCTCGAAGCATGCCGCCCGGATCGGTTCGGCCTCGCGCGTCACTCGGCCGATCGCCCACTGAAGGGCGTCGCGGTCGACCGAGCCGTCGATTCTGACCAACAGGCCGATCTGCCAGTCGGTACCGGAGTCACCCGTTTCCTGGGCAAGCCATATGCCAAGTTGCTCCCCAGTCAGCGGGACTGCACGGTCATCAAGCTCCATCGGGCTCCCCGAGCTCCGACTTTATCGAAGTCTTGGCGTCGGCCAGCCTTTCGCGCAGACTCTTCGGCCGGATATCGGGCCAGTTCTGCTCGATGTAGTCCAGGCACGCGGCGCGGCTTTCTTCGCCTGGCCGCCGCCCATACACCACCCGCCAGCCGGCTGGAACGTCGGCAAAGGCGGGCCACAGGCTGTGCTGCTCCTCGTCGTTGACCAAGACCAAAAAGCTGCCGTCGTCATCGTCGAACGGATTGATGCTCACTGCTTCTCCCAGCCCCCTAGGTCGATTCGTGGATCAGTCCCACACGATACTCAAGGTTAACGGGGTCGATCCAAGGGTTTCTCCAGAAATCCTCACTCATCGTACTGAAGGGTAACAAAGTGGATCCAGGGGTTTCGGTGAAGTCCCACCACACGATACCGGGGGCCCACAGGGTAAATCCAGGGGTTTCGCCGATCAGCCAACATGCGGTCCCCGTTTCGTCCGGCCAGGCCGCCGTTATCCCGGGGGAGCTTCGGCGCTCGTCGCGAGAAATTCGCCGAGGTAGGCGGGCGGCTTCAGGTTAAGCAAGTGCTTGCGGTCGGCGGCGAGATCTGTGTAATCGAGCGCCTCGATCTCCGCCGGCGAGTAGGACAGCCGCGATTCCGGCCGCCCCTTTCGTACGATCCCGACGCCCAAGTCACACTTCAGCACCGCGACTCGCACGTCGGGGCGGGCGCTACGCAGATAGACGATCGCCTTCCACACATCGCCGCTCCACACACCGACCTTCAGCAGCCCTTTCTGCTGCGCGATGAAGTCGGCTTGCGACGCCGCTGGCCGGGCAATCAGGGCGCGTGCGGGGTTGCAGTCGTGCAGGACGATGACACCGTCGTCACGCAGGTAGCGCAGGGTGTTCTCGACATCACGCACGACCTGCCCATAGGTGTGCAGCCCGTCGATGAGGGCGACGTCGACGCCGTGCTGCTCGAGGAAGGCCGTCTCGTTCGCGAAGAACGCATCACTGGTCGTCTCGAAGTAGTAGGTGGCGCGCGCCTTCGCGTCGGCTTGCCTGCGGGAGCGCGCCGAGAGCCTGAACGCCGGGTCGACGGCGATCTTCACATCGGAACTGATACGCCGGAACGCAAACCCCCGCGAGACGCCGATCTCCAGATAGACGGGGCTGACCCGCCCGTCCAGCGCTCGTTGCGCAGCCTTGATCCGATTCACACGACGATCCTCTCCGCAAGGGGCGCTTTCTGGCAAGGGGTTGGGTGAGACTCTCGGAACCTGCCCCGGTGCCTGACGTCGGACTTCCGTTGTACACGCATCGTCGTTCGTAGCGCTGGCCGGGTCCACGGTCGGGTAGGCGATGGAACTTTTCCGTACCGGCCGGCGACTACCTCCATCGGGTGTCAGCGTGCGCGTATTCGCAGGAAGGCTTTGCCGTGACGGTACCGGCCTGGATGGCCTCCCCGCCGGAGGTGCATTCGGCGTTGCTGTGCAGCGGTCCAGGGCCCGGGTCGCTGCTGGCGGCCGCGGACGCATGGTCGGCGGTGAGTGCGGAGTACGTCTCGGTGGCCGATGAACTCAGCACGCTGGTTGCGTCGGTGCAGGCCGGCGTGTGGGAAGGGCCCAGCGCGGAGTCGTATGTGGCGGCGAACGTGCCTTTTGTAGCGTGGTTGACGCAGGCCGCCGGCGACAGTGCCGCCACGGCGGCCCTCCATGAGACGGTGGCTGGCGCCTACGCCGCGGCGTTGGCGGACATGCCGACCTTGGCCGAGTTGGCCGCCAACCACGTGACCCATGCAGCGTTGGTGGCGACGAATTTCTTTGGGATCAACACGATTCCGATCGCACTCAACGAGGCTGACTACGTGCGGATGTGGATTCAGGCGGCCACCACGATGGCCGGCTATCATGCGGTTTCCACCGCCTCGGTGGCCTCGGCGCCGCAAACCACCCCGGCACCCCAGATCCAGAAGTCCGGCCGCAAAGCCCCGCCCGTCGACGGCGAATTCGGTGGCCGCGGCCACAGCAGATACGGAATATTGCCGATCGTCGACAATGATAGCGGTGATCCCTACGACGTGAGCTGGTACATCAATCGATTACTCGAAGTTCCCCAAACCTTGTGGCGGGACATCGAGATCATCGCACAGCATCCGGCTCAAGGGTTTCTGCAGCTGTCCTACGACATCCCGGGACTGGCATCAGACCTGTTCGGCCACGCGATCCAGTTCGTCGAGTATTTTCCCGAAGTTACGGCGCTTCCGTTCGTCGTGCCCGCCGGGTCTTCGGTGGGCACCGCGGGCCTGAGCGGACTGGCTGGCATCCACACTGAAGCGGCCCCGACCCCCTCCGGATCGGCCGCTCCTCTCGCGCAGACACCCGGCGTGCCGGCCGCGGCCAGTAGCCCTGTCGTGGTGAGTGGCTCGGCGGTGGCCCCGGCTTCGGCACCGGCACCCGCGAGCACGGTGGCCGGTTCCGTGCCGGCGTCGCCGCCGGCGGTGGCGGGCGGGGCGGGCTTTGTGCCGCCCTACGTGGTGGGACCTCCCGGCCTTGGGACCGGTTCGGGGGCGACTGGCAGCGCCAGCTCCCGCGTCACGAGGAAAGCGCCGGAGCCGGATGTCGCCGCGGCAGCGCCCGCCACCGCCGCGCGCGAGCCGCTTCGGGCCAGGCGGCGCCGGCGGCGGGCAGGGCTGCGCGGCTACGGTGACGAATTCATGGATATGCCTGTCGGCGTCGAGCCGGACTGGAGCGAGTCAGTCACGTCAGAAAACGGGGCCGGGCCGTTGGGTTTTGCGGGCACCGTGCGGAACGGGGCCGTCGAGCAGGCTGCAGGGCTGACCAGGCTCGCCGGTGCTGAATTCGGCGGGGGCCCCAGAATGCCGATGGTGCCGGGCACCTGGATACCGGATCCGGCCGGCGAGGCGGGAGCAGGCGGCGATCACGGCTGATGCGGCAACACCTACGGGCGCTGGCGGTTTCGGTCAAGCTTACCTAGGCCGGTAATTTCCAGGCTCACCGATTTCCGTTGCCCGGCGGCACCGAGCAGGAAAGAGATATCACCGAGAGGCGCCCCTAACCAAAATCGCCAGAACCGCTTGCTAAAAAATGTCCACGTGTAGCGGCCTTCCCCCAGCAGCCAATACACCGCAATCGCGACCAAGCGGTACACCATACGTTTCCAGCGCGCAACGACCATCTCGATATTCATCTCCCACATCTCGAGGCCCCACGCCCGGTATTGCCATTGCAGCTCGTAGCGGTCTTGAAACTCGTAAAATGCTCGCATTTCACCATTGGTGACCAGATACTCATCGAAGACGAGGATCGAGCCCTCGATGAAATGATTCTTGCAGGTTTCCAGCGCATGCAGGCAACTCTCATATGTATCCAGATCCATATGGAAGAGCCTGATTGCGGCGGCTGGTCGGTCGGCCAGGAACGGGCCCAACGTCTCATAGGTGCTTCCGCGTATGAACACCACATCGCGATCGAGCGCGGCAGGCAGTCCGTCGTGCAAGCTCACGCCGGTATCCCGCATCAAACGTTGTGCAAGCGGCTCCGATAGTGAAAAGGTTCCGCGCCTGACGACGGCCTGGTCATCGACGTGCCAGTCTTCGACAAGGCCCGAAAAGGTATCGAACCCGTATACCGTATGGTGACAGACATCGGATATGAGCCGCGTCGACCAGCCGATCCAGACACCGAGGTCGAGCAGTAGCTCGTCAGAATCCTGGGAGCGTGGTAGCGGCAGGCGCGACGCTTCCCATAATAGCGTGTGGCGTCGAATCCTGTGCTGGCGCAGTTCCGAAAGCGTCCTGCCGATAAACTCGCGATATTCGTCGTCGTAAACCCTGATGTCTCGGGCATATAGGTTGGGGATGTAGCGGTCGCGGCCCCGATAAAGAAAACGTGCACACAAGAGCAGCAATAGCAGGACGCCGATCGCCACGAGGAGAGCCGGCACGAGGTAACATGCCGCAGCGACAGCGAGCGCAAGACCAACGAGAACCGCTTTCCATAGACGATGAAGGTTCGCATTGTCCACTGTCGCCCCCTCGATTGCGACCACCGGTTCACCTCCACGTTCTCGGCTAGGTGCCGAGGGCTGTGACGACGGTACGACATTGGTGTGGGCTGCCGGGACTGCGGGCGGCGGGTGTCGAGGACTCCGGATGATCGTGTCGGCGCCGCGGTGCCGGATATGATCGACCCGGACCGCACCCTTGGCAACCCGTGCCGGGGAGAACCGGAGGCTTCGGCTGTTGTCAACATCCGTGCTGATCACCGGTGGGGCAGGATTTATCGGGTGCGCGCTGGCGCGTCGTCTCGTCGAGGCCGGCTACGACGTGGCCGTCATGGACGTTTTGCACCCGCAGGTGCACGGCGACCGGGTAGCGATCGACCTGCCGCCGTCGGTGCGGCTGTTCACCGGCGATGTCACCCATGCTCCCGATTGGGATGCGGTGCTTCGATTATTTCGACCATCCCAGATCGTGCACTTGGCGGCCGAGACGGGAACCGCGCAGTCGCTGACGCAAGCGACGCGCCACGGCTCGGTCAACGTGGTCGGCACCACCCAGCTTCTTGACGCCCTGAGCCGCTCGGCGCTGGTGCCCGACCAGTTCGTCCTGGTGTCGTCACGGGCCGTCTACGGGGAGGGTGCCTGGCAGTGTGGCACGCACGTCTTCTATCCGCGGCCGCGCAGCCACGCCCAACTGCTGTCTGGCATCTGGGATCCCGAGGGGCCCGCTGGCGAGCCTGCGGTGGCGCTTCCGAGCTGCGCAGGCCAGACGGAGCCGCGGCCTACCAGCATCTACGCCGCGACCAAGCTCGCCCAGGAGCACGTGCTGGCTGCGTGGGCAGCCGGCCATGACACCAATCTCAGTGTGCTGCGGCTGCAGAACGTCTACGGTCCGGGCCAGTCGCTGACCAACCCGTACACGGGAGTCGTCGCCCTTTTCGCGGGTTTGGGGCGTGCGAAGCGCCCAGCGGAGGTCTACGAAGACGGTCGGATCGTGCGCGATTTCGTCTTTATCGATGACGTCATCGACGCGGTGACCGCCGCGGTGCACCGGCCTGCGACCGGGCCGCGCTGCCTCGACATCGGGTCGGGCATCGCGACCACCATCCATGAGCTGGCGTGCCAGATCGCCGCCATCTGCGATGCCCCGGAACCGGCCGTCGTACCGAAATTCCGCGACGGCGACGTCCGTGCCGCGAGTTGCACCATTGAGGCGGCGAAGGACGAGCTCGACTGGCGTCCGAAGTGGGGGATCGAGGACGGTCTGCATGCGCTGCTCGAATGGATCGGCGCACAACCCGAATTGCCTTTCGGGCCATAGCAACCGGGCTTAACATACACGGAAATGCCGGTGGCGGGGCGCAACGGAAGCGAGGGGCCAGGGTCCGCGATGAGATTTGTGCTGGCAAGCTGGGGAAGTCGCGGTGATGTCGAGCCCTGCGTCGCCCTCGGCCGGGAGCTGACCCGCCGAGGGCACGACGTGCGCATGGCTGTCCCGCCCAACCTGGTTGGCTTCGCCGAGGCGGCTGGGCCCGCGGCAGTCGCCTTCGGGCCAGATACGCAGGCCATTCTGGACGCGCACCGCGAATTCTGGACGTGCTTGTTCCGCAACCCGTGGCGGCTTCAGGATCTGATCAGGTCGCGGCGCGAAATCGGGGAGCCCATTATCCAGTGCTGGCAGCAGATGAGCACGACGCTGACGTCGCTCGCCGACGGGGCCGACCTGCTCGTGAGCGCGGTGAATTTCGAAGACGCCGCCGCCAACGTCGCGGAGTATTACGACATTCCGTTGGCCACGCTGCATTACTACCCGCTGCGGCCCAACGGTCGGCTCCTGCCGCTCCTGCCGGCGCCGCTGGGCCGCTCCGCAGTGGCATTGCACTGGTGGCTGTCTTGGCGCGGGACGAAGAAGGTCGAGGATGCGCAGCGCCGTGAACTGGGCCTGCCGCAGGCCACCGGCCCTGCGCCGCAGCGGATCACCGGACGCGGCTCGCTGGAAATCCAGGCCTACGACCAGGTGTGCTTTCCCGGGTTGGCAGCCGAATGGGCGAAATGGGGCCGCCAACGGCCCTTTGTCGGCACGCTGACGATGGAGTCGCCAACAGCTGCCGATGCGGAGGCCGCGTCGTGGATTGGCGCGGGAACACCGCCGATTTGCTTCGGGTTTGGCAGCATACCCCTCGAATCTCCCGCCGACATGCTCGCCATGATCGGCACGGCCTGCGCGCAGTTAGGCGAGCGGGCATTGGTGTGCGCCGCCGGGACCGACTTCAGCAATACCCCTCATGCCGCCCGTTTGGAGCACGTCAAGGTGGTGGGTGCAGTGAATTACGCGGCTACCTTTCCGGGCTGCCGCGCGGTCGTGCACCACGGTGGCGGGGGCACCACGGCCGCGGGCCTGCGGGCCGGAGTCCCCACGTTGATCCTTTCGACGGACCTCGATCAGACGCTCTATGGAGCTGCGGTCAAGCGGCTGAAAGTGGGTACCGCCCGGCGCTTTTCGACCACTACCCAGAATTCGCTGGTCGAAGATCTGCGCACCATCCTTGCTCCGGACTACGTCGCGCGCGCCCGCGATATCGCCACCCGGATGATCAAACCCGCCGACAGCGTTGCGACCGCAGCTGACCTGGTGGAGGATTTCGCCCGCCGCAAGCGGTTTGGCTGATCGGCGACGCGGTGACGCGTGGTCGTGACGACCAGACAGGATCGCGTACGCCGGTGTAGACCGGGACCTCGGGCATTTCCGGTTGCGGCCGCATGGGTGGGTGGGCCTTGTCGCGGTGGCGCCATCCCCCGAACTCACAGCCCCGGCACGTCCAAACCGGCGAGGTTCAGGTCGGACGGGACGAAGTCCACGGCGGGGTTCATTAAGGGGGAGGGGAGATCGATTAACGCGAGGGGCCCCAGCGGCGTAATCAATTCGTCAAAGACGGAACCACTCGGGGTGCCCTCGAAGACGTTGTTGAGGCCGCCGGGCAGGCTGGTCACGGCGAAGTACGTTTGATCTGCTGGACAGGTCCCGCTGACACAGCCGGTGACATCCCACGATGCGCTTTGGATGAACGGCAGGAACACGGCGACCATGTTGCCGTCCATTGCCCCTTCTTCGGTGGCGCTGGCACCCGTGCCGCTGTAGATCCATACCTCTTGCGTGTCGAGAGTGATGGTGCCGAATACCTGGCCGCCGAAGGCCGCCAACAGCGGCGGTCCACCAAGCGTCATAGACATGTTGTTCCAGCCCTCGGTGCTTGAAGACGTTTCGGGGTAGAAGGTCTGATCATCGATGGTGAAGCACATTGTGCAGGGGGTGCTCGGGCCTAACTCTGCGCTCGGGGGTGTGACGAGTTGGGCCATGGGTTGCTCGGCAACCAGGGAGGCGAAGACGCTTTCCGGGTTTATCTCGCCGTTGCCCGCCGCGTCGACGTTGTAGGGGGCGGGAAGGGTGTAGGAGCCCGTCGGCGTGATGAAGGTGTCGGTGGCGGTACCGCCCGGGGTGGCGAGGTAAATCACGTCGTTAATGCCGATGTTCCACGGGGTCATGTTGGTAACGGAGAAATCCGTTCCCACTGGTGGACAGGTCCCCAGTAAACTACAATTGGTGGTGAGTTCATTCACGGTGGTCAGGCCCAACAATTTGGTCACAGTCTCGTCGGCGTCGAAGCTGCCCACCTTTGTGCCGGCGCTGTTGTAGACATTGAAACCCTGGGTAATAGCAGATGTGCCTAAGGCGTTTGCACCGGCGGCGGCCAATGCCGGTCCAAAGAGTGCGACGATAGGGGCCGCGGCGTAATCGTTCGCGGTGAGGCTAACAAAAGGATCGAGTTGGTAGTCGAAGCCAGGGACGTTGATGGTGAAGGCGTCCGGGCCGATGCTGCTGTCGTTCGACGTCGCCACCAGATTGCTGAAGGCAGCGGCCGGGTCCAGGTCCGCGGGGGGGGTCGTGCTGCTGAAGTTCTGGGTCAACAGTGACTCCAGGTTGAGTTCGGCGCCGCTCGAGTTCAGCGGCACGGGCGAGGCAATGCTGTATTGGCCGCTCGGCAGCACCATAACGTCGCTGACGCCGCCGCCGGGGGTGGCCTCATAGACGTTCGTGAAGTGCGGGACGATGATGCTGGGTAGCAGGTTGAATTTGAAGATGTCGTATACCGTTCCATCTGCCGGCAGAGGGCCGGTGTACCCGAGGACAGCAGTCGGTGCGCCCGTGACAGTGAACGCGTAGCTGGTCTGGCCCAGGATTTGTATGACGCTCTCGACGGTGGTCATGGATCCGACTACCTTGCCGGCGTCGGTGCCGGTGGTGGGAATAATGTCGAAGTATTGGGTGGCAAGGCTGATGCCATCCGCCTCCCCGCCGTTGGCGTTAAACAGCGGCGGGACAGCGGCAAGCGGGGGGTCGAAAGTGGCCCAGCCCTCCGCGCCGAGGGTGCAGAGGCCGACGCCGAGGCAGTCGGGGATGGAGGTGACGGGGTCGAAGGTGAAACCGCCGAGGGTGAATGCGTCGGGACCGGGGCCGTTAGGAAAGGCCGGGTCGGCCAGCAGGTGCACCAGCGTGGACAGCGGGTGTACCGGACTTGCCCCACCGACTTGGGTGACGCCGATTCCGATCACTGCGGCAGTGACAACAGCCCCGCTAGCCAGCCCTGCACCGCCACCCCACCAGCGAGTACGTCGAGTTATCCGATTGTTGGCCATGTCCGGCCTCCCAATGCGACTTTAGCTAGCAGTACTAAACTCTGAGCGCATTGCCATCAAAAAGCACGATGTGCGCCAGTATTCTTTAGGGCACGGTCACTGTCAACCAGTCGGCAAGCATCGTGAAAAGTGCCTGCGAAACACCCTCGGTGCTCGTGCGGCCCGATCAGCGGTCCATGAAATATCAGCGCTGGACGCTAGAATTACATGCAATGTTGATCGACCGGCTTGATGCTGGCGCTCGGCTGCGACGCGCGCTGGACCGGGCACCGGTCGTGCTGCTCACCTCGCCAAGCCGGCAAGACCACTCTGGGCCGGCTGGTGGGCCAGTCGGCGCCGGAGTGCACGTTTGCCGGCCACGACGATGCGGGGCGCGTGAGCGATGCTCGCCCATTTCCACGCCCAGCTCTGGAACGGCGCCGCGCTCGCCCGATCGCTCGACGTCAGCTGGCGAGGTTGGCGATCGTCTACCCTAGCCAACACCGCTTCCCCTTGAGTGACAAAGTCGTTGCCGTTCCCGCGGATCAGGTCTTGACCACCAGCGGCGTCGAGGAGCTACTCACTCTCCTGAAGTAACGCCTTTAAGCCTATAGGTGCGGTCAAAATGGCACGTCCAACCCGGAGGGGACAATGTCGGCCGGTGTGAAAGGCACGCCGGCGTCCATCGACGGGGGGAGAAGGAGCTGAATATTAAAGAGAGGCCCTAACGGCGTTACTATTTCGTCAAAGACGGTACCGCTCGGGGTGCCCTCGTAGATGTTCTCGACGCCGAACCCCAGGTTCAGCACGTCGAAGACCGTTCCTTTCGCCGGCATGTCCGTACAGGTCAAGGTGGCACAGCCGGTGACGGTGAGCGCCGCGTTCTTGAAGAACAACAGGTAGGTGACGGCGATGTTGGTCGCTATTCCCCCTTCCACCGTTGCGTTGGCACCCGTGCCGTCGTAGTAGAAGAAGTCTTGCGAGGCGAGCGGGACGTTGATCCCGGCGACTGACGCGCCGCCACCGAAGACGGCCATCAACGGCGCTCCGCCACTCGTTTGAGCGATATTGTTGTAACCCTCGGTGAACGACGATGTTTCGGGGTAGAAGGTTGTTCCGTTGATGGTGAAGGCGTCGGTGGGGGGAGTGCTTGGGCCCCCGTGTAGGGCTCCCGGGGGCGGGATGCTCGCGTTCTGGTATGCCTGCTCGGCAGCCAGCGTGGCGAAGACGTCGGACGGATTTATCTCTGCGTTGCCCGCCGAGTCGACGTTGAAGGGGGCGGGCGTGGTGTCGGTGCCCGACGGCGTCACCGTGCTGATGGTGGCCGACGATGGGGTACTGCCCGATGCCGGGGTGGCGATGTAGACCGTGTCTTTCTGGCCGAGGCCGAACGGGGTCTGGTTGGTGACGCTGAACACCGTTCCCACGGCCGGCAGGTCCGCGTCGGTGTACCCGAGGTGCGGGGTGACGCTGGTGACCACTTCCTCCGTGGTGGTCATACCGAGGAATTGGGTGACGAATTCGGTGGCGTCAAAGCTCCCGACATTCGTGGTGCCGTCGTAGACATTGAAGCCCTGGGTGATAGCTGGTATGCCGGAGAGGTTCACACCGCCTGCGGCCAATATCGGTGCAAAGCTTGCCAGCGGAGCGACCGCGGTGTAGGTGTCCGGGGTGAGGCTGGTGTCAAAGGGGTCGAGGGTGTAGTCGAAGCCGGGCACGTTGATGGTGAAGGCTTGTGAGCCGATGCTGCTGTCGTTCGATGTCGCCACCAGGTTGCTGAAGGCGTCTCCTGGGCTCAGATTCCCGGTGAAGTTCTGGCTCAGCAGCGACGACAGGTTCAGTTCGGCGCCGCCCCCCAACGGGACGGGGTTGGCGATGTTGTACGCGTGGCCGTCGATCACCATGAAGTCATGGACGGCACCGCCCGGGTCGGCCTCGTAGACGTTGGTGAAGGGCGGGACGATGAACTTGGGCAGCAGGTTGAAGTTGAAGATGTCATAGATCGTCCCGTTTGCCGGCAGGGCGCCCCCGGCTACCGACGTTGAGCTGGTGACGTCGAACTCGTAGCTGGGCTGGCCCGCGATCTGGATGATGGTCCCGTTGGTGTCGATGGATCCGATCACCGTGCCGCTGGAGTTGTACACCACGAAATCCTGGGTGGCCAGGCCGATGCCGTCCAGCTCCCCGCCGGAGATGTTCAGCAGCGGCGGACCGGGGAAGACCGAGGGAGGGAAAGTGGACCATCCCTCCGTACCGCCGACGCAGGCGGTGAGAACGCACAGCGGCAGGGCAGTGGCGGGGTCGAAGGTGTAGGGGCCGATGGTGAATGCGTCGGGGCCGTCGGCGCTGGGAGCGGCCAGCAGGTGTACCAGGTTGCTGAGCCGGTGTACCGGGGTGGGACCACCGGCCTGGGTGACGCCGATTCCGATCAGTGCGGCGGTGGCCAGGGCCGCGCCACTCAACGTTGCACCGCCACCCCACCGGTGTTGACGCCGGGCTATGTGATTGTTGGCCATGCCCGCCCCTTAACACGACTGCTTTAAGATGGCAACACCCTAAGCACATTGCCATCAAACAGTACGGTGCGCGCCAGTATTCTCTAGGGCACGATCACTGTCAACCAGTCGGCGAGATTCACGAAGACTGCACGCGAACCGCTTGTTGTGTCCTCATGTGCGGAGTAACGTGCATCGCTTAAGGGACCGGCGCTGAATCAACGCCACGGCGCACCTGTCGGGTCGGGCTTGGGTCGCCCAGGGGAAGGGAGATCGATGCGCCACATTGCTGGGATCGGTCGGTTGGGCTTGCTGGGGGTGGGCTTGGGCATAGGGGCGGCGTTCGCGTCGACGCCGGGGGTCGCCTCGGCCTCGGATATTCAGATCTCCATCAACGGGACGGATCTGTTTCCGACGGCAGATAACACCGCCACCGCCGCCTCAAGCTTTGGGAACATCGCGATCGCTATCGGCGACGGCGCCAATGCCAACGCTCTCGGCAGCTTTCCCTTTCTCGGCTTCTTCAATGCCGCATTAGCCGTCGGCACCGATAGCTCCGCCACCGCCACTTTGGCCGGCGTCTTTGACATTGCCTCCGCTATCGGCACTGGTAGTGACGCCAGCTCCGGGGTGGGCGCCCTGTTTGACCTTTCCTCCGCCATCGGCGCCGGCAGCAAAGCCGGAGCTGGAATCGTCGGCCTCTTTGACCTCGCCTCGGCCATCGGCAAGGACAGCTCCTCCGCTGGTTTCTTCGGCATCGGTAACCTCGCCTCCGCGTTGGGCCCCGACAGCACCGTCGGATCCGGCGTGGGCATCGATAACCTCGCTGTCGCCGGCCCCGATGGTTTGGCGAGCGCCGTCGGCCTCCTTAACTCCGCATTCGCCGTCGGCGCCGGCGGCGACGCTGCCGCGGGCGGCGTTCTCAACGCCGCATTCGCCGCCGGCCATGACGTCGCTGCCACTGCCTCCGGCGTCTTCGACCTCGCTATCGCCGCCGGGATCAATGCGGTGGTCAAGGCCATGAACGGCTTCTTCGACGCCGCCTCCGCTCTCGGCATTGGCAGCACTACCGACGAGGTATATGCCGGCGGCGTCGGTGGTATCCTCGGCAGCGCTGACACCGCCACCGTCATCGGCAGTGGTAGCACCGCCACCGCCGGCTCTGACCTCACCACATCCGGCAACTTCGACCTCGCCACCGCCCTCGGCGACATGCTCCACGCGCAGGCTACCGGTGGCAATTTCCTGATCGACATTGCGCCATTTCTGCCACTGCTATAAAGGCCGATAAATGCCAGTCCGGATACCTCGTGCGGGTGAATCGGTTAACGGCCGCGCCTCTGAAGCTGATGCGCGGCCGGACAATCGGCTTGCGTTGTTGGACCAGGGCTTTTTTGCCAGTCACCGCGCCGCCGGCCAGAAGGAAGTCACGCAGTGCACGTGGGTGTACGAGCATGCTGTCGACTTCGATGGGCTGAGGCGTTTTCACCACAACCTCGGCTACGGGTTAATGGGACGGCGTATCGAGCGTTCGCCGCTGCGGTTCGCCCGGTATCGGTGGGTCGTGGATCGGTGGCCGTTGGACATCGAAATCGCTGAGTGCGCCCGTCCGCGGGCTGAACTCAGCGACTGGGTTGACGAACGCTCACAACTGCCTACTGATGCGGAATGGGGCCCGAGTTGGCATCTCGGCGTCCTTCCCCTGACCGACGGCTCGACCGCGGTCAGCGTGGTGGCTTCCCACTACGTGGTCGACGGCCTCGGGTTCGTCGTCACGGTAGCGGAGGCCTTGCTGGGCAATACGCGTGATCTCGGCTATCCGCCGCCGCGGTCACGCCCCCGTCTGCGCGCGGTAGTACAGGACGCCCGACAAACGGCGCGCGACGCACCGCAGGTTGCCCGGGCACTTGTCACGGCGGCAAAAGTGGTCCGTCCCCGCCGACCTGATGATGTTGCCGCACCACCGGCACAGCGACCCGCCGCCGGTGGAGGAGACGGCGATGACGCTGTCGTCGTGCCGGGTATCACGATCTATGTCGGCCTGGATGATTGGGATGCCCGTGCGGAGGCCCTCGGCGGCACGAGTAACACGCTGACCGCCGGGTTGGCGGCCAAACTTGCGGAGCGGATGGGGCGCCGTCGCAGCGACGGCACCGTCACCTTGCAGCTGCCTCTCAGCGATCGCACCGAGGGCGACACCCGGGCGATAGCACTGTCCGCGGCACGCGTCAGCATCGACCCGACGCGGGTAACGACGGATCTGCGTGACGCCCGCGCCGCCATCAAGCAGGCGCTGACGACGCTGCGGGAAACGCCGGACGAGTTGTCGTCGCAGCTGCTGTGGCTGACCCCGTGGACGCCGAAGCCGGTGTTGAAACGGTTAGTCGATGCGGGGTTTGACGATCCCGATCCCCTGGTGGTCTGTAATAATCTCGGCGATCTCGGCTCGCTGGTCAACCGTGCCGATGGCACCGCCGCCGAATACCTCGCCGGACGTGGGATGAGGCAAGGTATGACGCGACGGTGGCTCGAGCGAATCGGCGGGGAGATGTACCTGCTGTCGCTGCGCATCGGCGGCAAGATCTCCATCACCGTCCGCGCGTACCAACCCGGCGCCGAGAACACCAAGCCGGCTCTGCGTGAGCTAGCTGCGCGCACGCTGGCCGAGTTCGACCTGACCGGCGAGATCGACTGACCAGTCGTTCGCGTGCGGCCTCGACGCGCGACTGATTGCCCGCTCAGCTGCGCCGCAGCGTCTCGATGACCGCGCTGAAGTCCTCGCCGGCGTGCTCGGCGGCGAAGTCGGCGTAGATCGCAGCGGCGTGACTGCCCAGTGGCGCAACAGAATTCGTCGCGGCGACCGCATCCATCGCCAGGTGAAGGTCCTTGTTCATCAGGGCCGCGGTGAAACCCGGCCGGAAGTCGTGGTTGGCCGGTGACGTGGGCACTGGCCCGGGCACCGGGCAGTTGGTGTGCAGCGCCCAGCAGTTGCCGGTGGCGCCGGTCATCACGTCGAACAGCGATTGCGCGGACAGGCCCAACTTCTCGGCGAGCACGAAAGCCTCCGCCACAGCGATCTGTTCGACCGCCAGCACCATGTTGTTGCAGATCTTGGCGGCCTGGCCGGCGCCGGTGCCGCCGCAGTGGATCACTTTGCCGGCCATGGGTTCCAGCACCGGCATCGCTCGCCGGTAGCTCGCCTCCTCGCCGCCGACCATGAACGCCAGCGTGCCGGCGACCGCACCCGGCACCCCGCCGGAGACCGGGGCGTCGACCTGCGCGAAACCGTGCGACCCCGCCAGCGTATGCACTTCGCGAGCGTCGGCGACCGAGATGGTGGAGCTGTCGATGAACAGGGTGTCGGGCGGTGCGGCCTGCAGGATCTCGGCGTAACACGCTTTGACCGAGTCCCCGTTGGGCAGCATGGTGACCACCACGTCGGCATCGGCCACCGCGTCGGCGGCGCTGTCGCACGCGCTGACCCCGTGGGCCGCTGCCGCTGTGGCGGCGGCCCGCACCGGATCGAATCCGTGAACGGTGTACCCGGCGGAGGCCAGGTTCGCCGCCATCGGCCCGCCCATGTGGCCCAGCCCCAGGAATGCCACCGTGGTCATGTGGGTGGCCCCTCCTATCGCCCGCTGCGGACCCGTGCCGCTTCCGCGCGGCCGATGACCATCCGCATGATCTCGTTGGTGCCCTCCAGAATTCGGTGCACCCGCAGATCGCGGACGATCTTCTCCAGACCGTACTCGCGCAGATAGCCGTAGCCGCCGTGCAACT
>NZ_JBYCLE010000369.1:0-15109 GCF_057473765.1 Mycobacterium sp. TH-M106
CCGCCGCGGCGCTCACCCGGCGCAACAAGGCCGGCCGAGTCACCCAGTGGGGCTTCGTCGACACCTGGGCGCCGTCCTACTCGGCCGGGTTGTTCGGCATGAACAACGGCATCCCGTGGTCCACCCCGCGAATGAACCCGACGCACCTCAACTTCGGTGACGACAAGTTCGTCGACGGCGTCCAGTTCTACGCCGACCTCGCCAACGTGCACCGGGTGGCCCCGGTTGCGTCGGACACCCAGTCGATGTCCACGATGAACCTGTTCGCGCTGGGCAAGGCGGCGATGGCGCTGGGCGGGCATTGGCGTTTCCAGACGTTCGCCCGGGCCGACGGTCTGGATTTCGACGTCACGGTGTTGCCGACCGGCCCGGAAGAACTCCGCGGCGGCGGTGCCGCCCGCTCCGATATCGGCACCACAGGGCTGGCCATCGCCGCCAGCAGCCGCCGCAAGGAGCAGGCATGGGAGTTCGTGAAGTTCGCGGCCGGCCGGGCCGGGCAGGCGTTGATCGGACAGTCGGGGCTGTTCGTGCCGGTGCTGAGGTCGGCGGTCGACTCGCCCGGTTTCGCCGCCGCGCATCCTGGTGTCGATAATCTGGCGGTGCTGACCGAAGGGCCAGCCCATTCGGAAGGGTTGCCGATTACCCCGGCCTGGCAGAAAGTCAACGCGTTGATGGACCGCGCTTTCGGGCCTGTGCTGCGCGGACACCGGCCCGCCAGTTCGCTGAAGACCAGACTGGCGACGCAGGTCGACGAGGTACTGGCCAACCCGTGAGCGCGTCGGCGAGATGCGGAGCGGAGCGACGAGGTGGGGGCACCTCCCGCTTGCGGGGGAGAGCGGCGCCATGACAGCGACCGGGCGGCGCGCGCGGGCGGGACGGTTGTTCGTCGCGCCGAACCTGGCCGCGGTCGCAGTGTTCATGGTGTTCCCGCTGGGGTTCTCGTTGTACATGAGTGTGCAGCGGTGGGATCTGTTCACGCCGCCGAAGTTCGTCGGCTGGGCGAACTTTCGCGACCTTTTCACCACCGACCCGCTGTTTGGCATCGCGGTGCGCAACACGGTGGTTTTCACCCTCGGCACGCTGATTCCGACCGTGGTGATCAGCTTGGCGGTGGCCGGGGTGCTCAATCTGAAACTCAAGGGGATCGGCGTATTCCGGACCGTCGTCTTCCTTCCGCTGGCGGTGTCCGCGGTGGTGATGGCGGTGGTGTGGCAGTTCGTGTTCAACACCGACAACGGACTGCTCAACATCATGCTCGGCTGGGTCGGCATCCCCGCGGTGCCGTGGCTGATCGAACCGCACTGGGCGATGGTCTCGCTGTGTTTGGTCAGCGTGTGGCAGAGCGTGCCGTTCGCCACCGTGATTCTGCTGGCCGCCATGCAGGGCGTCCCGGACACCCTGCACGAGGCGGCCCGCATCGACGGCGCTGGCCAGATCCGCCGGTTCGTCTGGATCACCGTGCCGATGATCCGCGGTGCGCTGTCATTTGTGGTGGTGATCTCGGTCATCAAGGCATTCCAGGCGTTCGACTTGGTCTACGTCCTCACCGGCAGCAACGGCGGACCCGAGACCGCCACCTACGTGCTGGGCATCATGGTGTTCCAGCAGGCCTTTGCTTTCCTGGACTTCGGCTACGCATCGGCGCTGGCGTGGGCGATGTTCGCGGTGCTGCTGGTGCTGACTGCGCTTCAGCTGCGGCTGTCGCGTCGGAATGCGTTGGGGCAGTGGTGAAACCGTGATGAAGGGGAGCATCGCGAGGCTGCTGAGCGCTTACGCCGCACTCGGCGTCGTCGCCGCGTGCGCGTTGTTCCCGATCCTCTGGGCGCTGTCCGGGTCGCTGAAAAAGCTAGCCGAGGTGAGCCAGCCCACGCTGCTTCCCGCTCACCCGCAGTGGTCGAACTACGCCGACGTGTTCACCCGGATGCCGTTTCTGCGGATGTTCTTCAACACCGTGCTCTACGCCGGGTGCGTGACGGCCGGGCAGGTGTTCTTCTGCTCCCTGGCCGGTTACGCGTTCGCCCGGCTGCCGTTCACCGGCCGCGACGCGCTGTTCGTCGGATACCTGGCCACGCTGATGGTGCCGCTGACGGTCACGGTGATCCCGCAGTTCATCGTGATGCGGGTCTTCGGGTGGACCGACACCATGTGGGCGATGATCGTGCCGGGGCTGTTCGGCAGCGCGTTCGGCACCTACCTGATGCGGCAGTTCTTCGCCACCCTGCCGATCGACCTGGAGGAGGCCGCCATTTTGGACGGGTGTTCGCCGTGGCAGATCTACTGGCGAATCCTGCTGCCGCACGCCACACCCGCAGTCATGGTGCTTGCCGTGTTGACCTGGGTCAACGTCTGGAATGACTTCCTGTGGCCGCTGCTGATGATTCAGCGTCGAAGCATCGCCACCCTTACCCTCGGACTGGTGTGGATGCAAGGCCAATACGTTGCCGAATGGCCGGTGCTGATGGCGGCGTCGATGCTGATCCTGGTGCCGCTGGTGGCCATCTACGCCGTCGCGCAGCGCGCCTTCATCAGCGGTATTGCGTCCACCGGATTCGGCGGACGGTAAACGAGGCCGGCACAGTGGCATCGGTGACCTTCGAACAGGCGACCCGGCGATATCCCGGCAGTGACCGCCCGGCGCTGGATCGGCTGGACCTGGCCGTCGACGACGGCGAGTTCGTCGTCCTGGTCGGGCCGTCCGGGTGCGGCAAGACGACGACACTGCGGATGCTGGCCGGGCTCGAGCCGGTCGACACCGGGCGAATCCGCATCGGTGGGCGCGACGTCACCGACGCCGACCCCAAGGACCGAGACGTCGCCATGGTGTTCCAGAACTACGCCCTGTATCCGCACATGAGCGTGGCGCAGAACATGGGCTTCGCGTTGAAAGTCGCCAAGACACCCAAGGCCGAGATCCGGCAGCGGGTGGCTGATGCCGCGCGACTGCTGGACCTGCAGCCCTACCTGGACCGCAGACCGAAAGATCTCTCCGGCGGGCAACGCCAGCGGGTCGCTATGGGCCGGGCGATTGTGCGGCGCCCGCAGGTGTTCCTGATGGACGAGCCGCTGTCGAACCTCGACGCCAAGCTGCGGGTGCAAACCCGTAACCAGATCGCGGAGCTGCAGCGCCGGCTGGGCACCACCACCGTCTACGTCACCCACGACCAGGTCGAGGCGATGACGATGGGTGATCGGGTCGCAGTACTCTGCGACGGGCTGCTGCAACAGTTCGCGGCGCCGCGTGAGCTGTACCGTAACCCGGCAAATGTGTTCGTCGCCGGGTTCATCGGCTCGCCGGCGATGAACCTGTTCACCCTTCCAGTGCTTGACGGTTCGGTGGCGCTGGGTGACTACGTTATCCCGGTCAGTCGCGAAATCGCCGGTGCCGGCAGCGATCTGGTGCTCGGCGTGCGGCCGGAACACTTTCAAGTGTGCGATTGCGGAGTCGACATAGAGGTGGACGTCGTCGAGGAACTTGGTGCCGACGCCTACCTGTACGGCCGAATCGCGCGCTCCGACAGCACACCACCACAATCCGTCATCGCCCGGGTGGCGGGCGGTTATCCCGCTCGGCGCGGCAGCCGGCTGCGGTTGCACCCCGAAAGAGAGCATCTGCATTTCTTCGCCGCCGACGGCCGGTGTATCGGCTAGGGCGCACCGGCTAGGGCAAACCGGCTAGCACCGCGGCCGAGCGTGCGCAAAATACGCCCTCGCCACGGCGTGTCATACGGGGACACGCACCCTCGTGCGGGTGGCTCACGCCCTCAGGTGCTGGTATCGACGCCCAAGAAGCCCAGGGTGCGCACCAGGTGGTGCAGCATCCCCAGAAACGTCACGGCCCACGCGGCCAATGCGATCCAGCTTTCGTATGCGCCGATGTGGTAGACGATCGGCAGCCGGTCGGCGTGCCCCAGGGTGGTCCCGCCCACCCCGTACATGCCGAGCGGGAAGATCATGCTCCACAGCGGGGCTTCGTAGCGCAACGGGATTCTGTGCACCACATGCCGCCAGACGCCGGCGGCGAGCAAAGGTGGGATCAGCCAGCTGCCGAAGGCCCAGAACACCACCGACGTCCCGGCGACCAGACCGCGAGTGGCGTTGACCATCGGCGCTTGGGCCATCTCCACGATGCGGGCACCCGCGACAACCGTGATCGCGGTGGCGCCCATCGACACCCAGTACTGCGGGGTGAGTTCCTCGGGCTGCAGCGGATAGAGCAGCAGGCGCGCAGCGACGAAGATTCCGGCGGCGCCGTAGAGGAACACTCCGATCGCCCAGGAGGTCACCGCGAGCAGTGCCAGGATTGGCCGCCAAGGCTCCGCCGTGTCCGGCTCCAGCACCGCGGCCAGCACCGCAACCGACTGGCTGGCCACCACCCAGATGAACCAGGTTCCGTTTGCCCGCTGCAACACCGGCCGTTCCGCGGGGCCCCGCACCGCGGTCCAGGGCACCAGGGAACCGAGCACCAGCCAGACCAGCCAGCCAACCATCAGCAGGCCGAACGCGACGGCGTTGTGACCGTCGATGACCAGCCTGGTGCCCAGCACGTTGGTCGCCGCGACGAAGGTGAACAGCCCGAAGGCGCGGCCGGAATCGGACAGGTCAGCCCTGAACTCCTTATGGTAGAAGATGATTCGCGCTGCCGAGACAATCAGCAAGATGATGTAGGCCACGGCGGTCACCCACAGCAGCAACGCCGAGAGGTGCTTCGCCGGGTGGTTCATGGCGACCGACACGATGCCGGTCGCCATCACCAGCGCGAAGTAGCCCGGGTTGAGCGTTCGCACCGCTTGCCGGACGCCCGCGGATTGCTCCACGGTCAACTGGTTATCAGTACGGGACACCGATTTTGCGCCACTTCCGCCCACCGGTACCAGGCTCTTTGGGGCGCAGCGCGATCCGGCTGCGAATAACGATGTAGGGACGCCACAGGTACCACAGCGGGAAGCTCCACGCGTGCACCAACCGGCTGAACGGCCAGACAAGGAAGATTGCCCAGGCCGCGACGGCGTGTATCTGATACATCAGCGGGGCTCCCACGATCGCGTGGACGTTCGGGTGCAAGGCAAACAGGCTGCGGAACCACACCCCGACCGTGCTGCGGTACTCGTAGTGCGTGGGGTCTTCGATCCCCAGGGTCAGGTAGATGCCCAGGATCACGATGATGCCGAGCAGGATCAGCGCCAGATAGTCCACGGCGCTGGTGGTGGCCCGCACCCGCGGCACGGTGGCGCGGCGCAGCAGCAGAATTCCGCCGCCGATCAGCACCCCGATCGCGGCGGCCGACCCCGCGATGGCAGAGAGCTTCTGGTAGAAGCTCTCCGGGATACCGAGCCAATCGGTGAACGCCTTCGGGACCAGGATGCCCAGCACATGCCCGGCGATCGCGGCGAAGGTGGCGTAGTGAAACAGCGGAGAGCCCCACTTGAGCAACCGGCGCTCCTGCAACTGGGTGGAGCGGCTGGTCCAGCCGAACTGGTCATAGCGCCATCGCCAGATATGGCCGACGACGAAGACGACGATCGCGGCATACGGCAGGATCACCCACCACCACAGGTGCCAGGTGGTTATGTGTGGCATCGATCGCCTCCCGCTTCTCCAGGGATATAGCCGGCCCCGTACCCGGACAGATAATCAGGGGGCGCGAAGGGCTCCAGGCCCACGTCCTCGGCGGGCGGGCCGGCCTTCCACGCATGACGAACCTGACCGAGTTCCCGCTTTCCGAGTTTGGGTAGCGCCGCGGTCACCGCAGTGACCACCTCCACATACGGCGACTCGGCCCTCACCAGGCCGCGGCGCAGCAGTTCGAGATCGGTGCGGTGGCTGCACAGCAGCCGCTCGCCTTTCGGACACAGTGCGGCGAAATCCAGCACGATGGGCAGGTAGTCGGGCAACTCGTCCTCGGCCACCACGAAGCCGGCATCGCGGTAGGCCGATTTGAAGACCACCATCGCCATGCCGCGCTTGCGGGTGTCGCCGTAGCGGTAGTAGGTCAGATACAGCGCGCAGCGCCGGCGCAGATCGAAGGTGTGGACGTAGTGCTGTGCGACCTCGGTCGACGGCGTGTCGCGCAGCCAGCCCAGGAAACGCTGAAAGGAGTCCCGGGCGGGCTTCGGACCGGTCGTCGCGGCGAATCGGTCGAGTTCGCCCAGCCCGTCGAAGAGCGCCGCGGTCGGATACTGCAGCAGCACCGAGGCGAGTTTGACCGTCGCCGTGTTCATCAGCGCCGCTCCTCCTCATCGCTTCGTCCCCCGCAAGCGGGAGGTACCCCCACTGCATCGTCGCCGGCGCAGTTCACGCGGGCCCGCTCGACGGAAACATGCCCGGGGCGGGATCTCTGCCGTTCCAGTTGAGCAGGTTGAACCGCGGCGGACGACGATCGGTAGCGGCTGGCTGCGTAGGGGCGGGGGACTGGTAGTGCGGCGGGTGATAAGACCCGACACCGTGCGGCCCGCTTGGCCCCATGCCACCCATCCCGGGGCCGCCGTCGGTGTCGAGGCTGCAGAACAGTTGTTCGTGCTGGCCCATCAGCCGCCCCGCCTCCTCAGCGTGCGCGGGCGGAATCACATAGCGCTCTTCGTATTTGGCGATGGCCAGCAGCCGGTAGAGGTCTTCGAGATCGTCGACGTCGGCGCCCACGCTGGCCGGCAGGTCCTCGCTGACGTCGAGGCCCAGCTGTGCGGCGCGCTGAATGCTCCGCACCGCAGCGAGTTTGCGCAGCACAGACCGGATCACTGCGGAGTCGCCGGCGGTGAACAGGTTGGCCAGGTAGTCGATCGGGATGCGCAGCGAGTCGATGGTGGCGAACACGTTGTCGGGGTTTTCCGCGTCGTAACCGGCCGCGTTGACGACGTCGGCCACCGGCGACAGCGGCGGGATGTACCAGACCATCGGCAGCGTGCGGTACTCCGGGTGCAGCGGCAACGCCACCCGGTGTCGCACCGCCAGTTCGTAGCAGGGCGAACGTTTCGCCGCCTCGACCCAGTCGTGGGGGATACCGTCGCGTTCGGCGGCGGCCTGCACCTGCGGGTCGTGCGGGTCGAGGAACACCCCCAGCTGTGCCTCGTAGAGGTCTTGGGTGTCGGGTGTGGCAGCCGCGTCGAGCACCTTGTCGGCGTCGTAGAGGAACAGGCCCAGGTAGCGCAGCCGGCCCACACAGGTTTCCGAACAGATCGTCGGCAACCCCTGCTCGACACGCGGGTAGCAGAACGTACACTTCTCGGCCTTGCCGGTGCGGTGGTTGAAGTACACCTTCTTGTACGGGCAACCGGACACGCAGAACCGCCAGCCCCGGCACCTGTCCTGGTCGACCAGCACGATGCCGTCCTCGGCGCGCTTGTACAGCGCGCCCGATGGGCACGACGCCACACAGGACGGGTTGAGACAGTGCTCGCAGATGCGCGGCAGGTAGAACATGAACACCTGCTCGAACTCCATCTTCACCTGTTGTTCGAGCCCGGCCAGGTTGGGGTCGTCGACGGCGAGCTCCGGTGCGCCTGCCAGGTCGTCGTCGAAGTTGCTGCCCCAGTTGACCTTCATGTCGTATCCGGTCAGCGCGGAGATGGAATGCGCGGCGGGGTTCGGGGTGCCCAGCGGCGCGTCGATGACGGTCTGGTAGTCATAAGTCCACGGGTCACCGTAGTCGTCGATGCTAGGTAGGTCCGGGTTGTAGAAGATCGACATCAGCTTGCGCACCCGGCCGCCGGCCATGAGTTGCAACCGGCCCTTGCGGTCCAGAGTCCAACCGCCATGCCATTTTTCTTGATCCTCATAGCGTTTCGGGTAACCGATGCCCGGTTTGGTTTCGACGTTGTTGAAGTAGACGTACTCGGTGCCCGGGCGGTTGGTCCACACCTGCTTGCAGGTGACCGTGCAGGTGTGGCAACCGATGCACTTGTCGAGGTTCATCACCATCGCGACGTTGACCATCACCCGCATCAGTACTGCACCTCCTGCGAACGACGGCGGATCACGGTGATCTCGTCGCGCTGGCTTCCGGTGGGGCCGTAATAGTTGAACCCATACGACAGCTGCGCGCGGCCGCCAGCCATATGGGTCGGCTTGATCACCAACCGGGTGAGTGCGTTGTCGCCGCCGCCGTGCAATCTGGACACCTCGGTGATCGGCGTCATCAGGTGCCGGTCCATGGCGTGGTACATGAACACCGTGCCTTTGGGCATCCGGTGCGTGACAACGGCGCGGCAGGCCACCGCACCGTTGCGGTTGTAGGACTCGATCCAATCGTTGTCGGCCACCCCGATCGTGGCCGCGTCTTCCGGGCTCATCCAGATCACCGGTCCGCCGCGGAACAGCCGCAACATGTGCAGGTTGTCCTGGTACTCGGAGTGGATCGACCACTTCGAGTGCGGGGTGAGGTAGCGCACCGTGATCTCCGGCCGGCCGTCCTCGCCCAGGCCCTGCTCACCGAAGTGCCGGGCGTAGTTCAGTGGCGGACGGTAAACCGGCAGCCACTCGCCGTACTCGGCGAACCAGTCGTGGTCGAGGAAGAAATGCATCCGGCCTGTCAGCGTGTGCCAGGGCTTCTTGCGCTCCACGTTGACCACGAACGGCGAGTAGCGCCGACCGCCCTTCTCGCTGCCCGACCACTCCGGCGAAGTCATCACCGCCCGCGGCTGAATCTGGGTGTCTTCGAAGGTGATTCGCTCGCCAGCGCGTTCCTCGGCCAGGTCGGCCAGCTTCACCCCGGTGCGCTCCTCCAGCGCCTGCCAGCCCTGCATGGCGACCGCGCCGTTGGTGGTGCCCGACAGTGCCAGGATCGCATCGGCCATGTAGATGTCGCGGGCCAGCGACGGCCGACCGTTTGCGGCCCCGCCGCGCACGATGCCGTTGTTCCGGGCCAGAAAGTCCACGGCAGCAACTGGTTTCCAACTGATGCTTTTCACGGAAGTGCCGACATTTTCTACCAGGGGACCGAGCGCGGCCATCTTGTCGGCGACCGCGGTGTAGTCGCGTTCGATCGTCACCAGCTTCGGCATGGTCACCCCGGGCACCGGCTCGCACTCACGGCGCCGCCAATCGGCCACACCGCCGGGCTGGGCCAACTCGTCGGCGGTGTCGTGCATCAGCGGGGCGGCGATCACGTCGGTGCGAGTGCCCAGGTGCTGGCAAGCCAGCCGGGAGAAGTCGCGGGCAATGCTGGTGAACGCGTCAAAGTCGGTGCGTGCCTCCCATGGCGGGGCGATGGCCGGGTTGAACGAGTGCACGAACGGGTGCATATCGGTAGTCGAGAGGTCGTGCTTCTCATACCAGGTGGCCGCCGGCAACACGATGTCGGAATACGTGCAGGTGGACGTCATTTTGAAGTCGATGGTCACGGCCAGATCCAACTTGCCCTGTGGTGCCTCGTCGCGCCAGCGCACCTCCGCGGGCCGCAGGTGCTGCGGCGTCTCGTCGGCGCGCACCGCGTTTTCGGCGCCGAGCAGGTGGCGCATGAAGTACTCCATGCCCTTGCCTGAGGATCCCAACAGGTTGGACCGCCACACCGTGAGCACCCGCGGGAAGTTCACCGGGTTGTCCGGGTCCTCCCCGGCGAAATGCAGCCGGTCGGCCTTGAGTTCATCGACCACGTAGTCGGCGACGGGCTTACCGGCCTCGGCAGCCGCGTCGGTCAGATCCAGCGGATTGCGGTCGAAGGTCGGAAACGACGGCGTCCAGCCCAGCCGCGAGGCCTGCGCCAGCGCGTCGACCATCGCCTTGCCCCGGAAGATGCCGCGGCCCAGTGGGCTGGCCAGCTCGTCGGCGCCGAACTGCTCGTAGCGCCACTGGTCGGTGTGCAGGTAGAAAAACGACGTGCCGGTCATCTGCCGGGCCGGGCGCTGCCAGTCCAGCCCGAACGCGACCTGCTGCCACCCGACGAATGGCCGTATCTTCTCCTGCCCGGTGTAGTGCGCCCAGCCGCCGCCGTTGACGCCTTGACAACCGCAGAGCATGGTCAGCGTGAAGAAAGTGCGGTAGATCTGATCAGAGTGAAACCAGTGGTTGGTGCCCGAGCCCATCGTGATCATCGAGCGGCCGCCCGAAAGCTCGGCGTTGCGGGCGAACTCGCGACCCACCCGGGCCGCAGCGGCGGCCGGCACGGAGGTGATCGCCTCCTGCCACGCCGGCGTGTAGGGCTGGCCGGCATCGTCGTACCCGGTCGGCCACTGGCCCGGCAGCCCATCGCGATAAACCGCGTAATGCGCCATCAGTAGGTCGAACACCGTCGTCACCACATGTTCACCTAGGCGCATCACCGGAACGCCGCGGCGGATCGCGGACCCGCCCTCAGTGTCACCGACGTCGAAACGAGGCAAATCCACCGCGACGGCGTCCGCGCTGCGGCCGTACAGCGTCAGCATCGGATCGATGTCACCGAGTTCGAGGTTCCATCTGCCCTTGCCGGCGTCCCTGAAGTGATCGGCCAGGGTGCCGTTGGGAACCACCGGTTCCCCGGTGGCCGAGTCCAGCAGCACGGTGCGGTGCGCGGCGTCGTCAACCGGCTGGCCCTGTGGGCCTAAGTCGGCGGCGGTGAGGAACCGGTCGGGCACATACCCGTCTTCGCGCTTGCGCAGGGTGACCAGGAACGGCAGGTCGGTGTAGGTCTTGACGTAGGACTGGAAATACGGCACCTGCCGGTCCCGGAAGAACTCGGTCAGCACCACATGTCCCATCGCCATCGCGAGCGCGCCGTCGGTGCCGGGCGCGCAGGCCAGCCAGTCGTCGGCGAACTTGGTGTGATCGGAGTAGTCCGGACTGACCACCACGACCTTCTGGCCGCGGTAGCGGGCCTCGACCATGAAGTGCGCGTCGGGGGTGCGGGTGATCGGCAGGTTAGTGCCCCAGATGATCAGGTAGGCGGCGTTCCACCAGTCGCCGGACTCCGGCACGTCGGTCTGGTCGCCGAAGACCTGCGGCGACGCGCATGGCATGTCGGAGTACCAGTCATAGAAGGACAGGACCGTCCCGCCGATCATCGACAGGAACCGGGTGCCCGCGGCATAGGAGACCGGCGACATCGCCGGGATCGGCGAAAAGCCCACCACCCGGTCCGGCCCGTATTCCTTGACGGTGTGCACGTGCGCGGCGGCGATCAGCTCACTGACTTCGTCCCACGTCGCACGCAGGAAGCCGCCCTGGCCGCGCGCCGACTTGTAGCGCGCCGCCCGCTGGGGATCACCGGTGATCTCCGCCCACGCGGTCACCGGGTCACCGAGCCGGGCTCGTGCCTCTCGCCACATCGCCAGCAGCGGTTCCCGGATGTAGGGGTAGCGCACCCGTGCCGGGGAATAGGTGTACCAGGAAAACGACGCCCCCCGTGGACACCCGCGCGGCTCGTACTCGGGGCTGTCCGGACCCACCGACGGGTAGTCGGTGGCCTGGGTCTCCCAGGCGATGATGCCCTCTTTGACGTAGACCATCCACGAACACGAGCCGGTGCAATTCACCCCGTGGGTGGAACGCACCACCTTGCCGTGCCGCCAGCGCTGCCGGTAGAACTCCTCAGCCGCCCGGCCGCCCTGGCGGTGCACCTCGCGATGATCCGGTGAGGGCGTGCCCGGGGTGAAGAATTGCGCCCGGCGCAGCAGCAATTCCACCGGTTCTCCGCCCGGCAGCAACGGTGCCAGCGACGCTCCTGATGTGGCTGTTGTCATCGGCGTCATGGAAACCCACCGTTCTTTCGCGTGCCGTCACGCAACGCACTCGGCGATCCGCAGCGATCCAGAGGACCCAGAGTGGCCAGGCTCGACGACCGTCGCGGGTTCTAGTGGCGGCCCCCGGAAGTCTTGATCACATTGGTTGCACCGAACGCATTGTTTCGGTATACCACCGAGTTGGGTTCGGTAAAGGTGAATCGGCCGATAATTGCCGATCTCGATGGTCGACAGCCTACCGACGGAGCGCCGCGCTCAG
The DNA here is from genome assembly GCF_057473765.1 of Mycobacterium sp. TH-M106. NCBI lineage: Bacteria > Bacillati > Actinomycetota > Actinomycetes > Mycobacteriales > Mycobacteriaceae > Mycobacterium > Mycobacterium sp. TH-M106. The sequence continues at coordinate 11,908 of NZ_JBYCLE010000369.1, forward strand.
GACGCAGCGGAAACGTCGGGAAGGGGCGGCTTCCCGCGCTTGTGAGCGTCGCGGTCGTGCATGTCCAGGCAGCACGCACACCCGTTGAGCTGAGACGCGCGGATCTTGACCAGTTCCGGGATCCAGCTCGCTGTGCCGGACATAGACATCCATCCCCGGCACGGCCTGCTGGGCTTTCGGATCCAGGCGCTGGTGCCCTTCACCCGCGGTCCCGCCTATTTCGAGAGTTCTTCGATGGCGAGGGTGGAGTGCGCCATCGCGGCGCCCGAGCGCATCTCGGCGGCGACCCAGACGGCTTCCATGATCTCCTCGTCGCTGCAACCTTTGCTGCGGGCCACCTTGGTGTGTCCGCGAATGCAGTACGGGCACTGGGTGGTGTGGGCGACCCCGACGGCGATAAGCTGCTTGGTCTTCTCCGACAGCGCGCCCTCGGCGAATGCGGCTTGGCTGAACGCTTCCCACGCGTCGAGGATCTTCGGCGCCAACTCCCTGCGGCGCTTGTTGATCTCCGGAGTCATTGAGTGGAACATGGTTTCAGCCATCGCTGCCCTTACCTTTCTTGGTGCGTGTTCGGTCCGTCACGATTGCTGAGCAGCTTCCGCAACACGTACTGCATGATGCCGCCGTGCCGGTAGTAGTCGGCTTCACCGGGCGTGTCGATGCGTACCACCGCGTCGAACTCGGTATCGCCGGCCCGCACCTGCACGGTGCGCGGGATCCCGTCGCCCAGCGCGGTCACACCGGTGATGTCGAAGGTCTCCTCACCGGTCAGCCCGAGGCTGTCGGCGGTCTGCCCCGTGGGGAACTGCAGCGGCAGCACCCCCATCCCGATCAGATTGGACCGGTGGATCCGCTCGTAGGATTCGGCGAGCACAGCGTGCACCCCGAGCAGCGCGGTGCCCTTGGCCGCCCAATCCCGAGACGAGCCGGACCCGTACTCCTTGCCGGCCAGGATCACCAGCGGGATGCCCGCCGCGATGTAGTTCACCGACGCGTCGTAGATGGTGGTCACCGGCGCTTCGCCGCCTTGGGCGGCTTGGGTGAAGTCCCGGGTGAACCCGCCCTCGGTGCCCGGTGCCAGCTCGTTGCGCAACCGGACGTTGGCGAACGTGCCGCGGATCATCACCTCGTGGTTGCCGCGCCGTGAGCCGTAGGAGTTGAAGTCCTTGCGCTCGATACCGTGTTCGGAGAGGTATTTTCCGGCGGGCGAGTCGAACCGGATCGACCCGGCCGGGCTGATGTGGTCGGTGGTGACCGAGTCGCCCAGCTTGGCCAGCACCCGCGCTCCGGTGATGTCGGCGACCGGCTGGGGTTGCGGGGTCATGCCGTCGAAGTACGGCGGCTGACGCACATAGGTGGAGTCGGGGTTCCAGGAGAAGGTGTCACTGTCGGGGACCGGCAGGCTGCGCCAGCGCTCGTCGCCGGTGAACACGTCGGCGTAGCTGTTGGTGAACATCTCGGCCTGCAGGCAGTCGCTGACGATGGCGTCGATCTCGGCTGCTGTCGGCCAGATGTCGCGCAGGTACACCGGTTGGCCGTCGCTGCCGGTGCCGATCGGATCGTGCAGCAGGTTGACGCGCAGGGTGCCGGCCAGCGCATAGGCCACCACCAGGGGAGGGGATGCCAGGAAATTCATCCGGGCCTCCGGGTGGATGCGGCCCTCGAAGTTGCGGTTGCCGGAAAGCACCGAACAGATGGTCAGATCGTTGTCGACGGCGGCCTTGCTCACCTCCGGGATCAGCGGTCCGGAGTTGCCGATGCAGGTGGTGCAGCCGTAGCCGACCAGGTTGAAGCCGAGCTTGTCCAGATACGGCGTCAAGCCGGCCCGGTCGTAGTAGTCGGTGACCACTCGCGACCCGGGGGCAAGCGTGGTCTTCACCCACGGCTTGCGTGACAGGCCCTTCTCCACTGCCTTCTTGGCCAGCAATGCGGCACCCACCATCACCGAAGGGTTGGAGGTGTTGGTGCAGGAGGTGATCGCGGCGATCACCACGTGCCCGTTGTCGACTTCGGTGCGGGTGCCGTCGGCCAGGTCGACGGCGACGGCCGCCGACGGCCACTGGTGCTCGTCGCCGTCGCAGCACGGGGTGCGCGGTTTGTCGCCGGCGCGGTCCTGGCTGAACGCGACCGGGTCGCTGGCCGGGAAGGACTCCGCGGACGCCTCGTCCAGTCCGGCCAGCGCCTCCGCGGTGGTCTTGGCGCCGTTGAGCAACCCGGCCACCGCGTGCGGGGCAGCACGCAGCGGGATGCGGTCCTGCGGGCGCTTCGGCCCGGCGATCGACGGTTCGATGGAGCCCAGATCCAGTTCGAGGGTCTGCGAGTATTTCGGCTCGTGCTCGGGGTCGTGCCACAGGCCCTGCTCTTTGGCGTAGGCCTCCACCAGCTTGATCCGGTGTGCGGGGCGGCCGGTCAGCCGCAGGTAGTCCAGTGTGACGGCGTCGATGGGGAAGATCGCGCAGGTGGCTCCGTACTCCGGGCTCATGTTGCCGATGGTGGCGCGGTTGGCCAGCGGCACGTTGGCCACCCCGGGCCCGAAGAACTCGACGAACTTGCCGACCACCCCAGTGCGCCGCAGCAGTTCGGCGACGGTCAGCACCAGGTCGGTGGCGGTGGTGCCGGCCGGCAGCTCACCGGAGAGTTTCAGGCCGACGACCGGCGGGATCAGCATGCTCATCGGCTGCCCGAGCATGGCCGCCTCGGCTTCGATGCCGCCAACACCCCAGCCCAGCACACCGAGGCCGTTGACCATCGGGGTGTGCGAGTCGGTGCCAACCAGGGTGTCCGGGTAGGCCATCGGTCCCTGACCGTCTGGGCCGCCGTCGCGGGTGAACACCACCCGGGCCAGATACTCCAGGTTGACCTGGTGGCAGATCCCGGTGTCCGGCGGCACCACGGCAAAGTCGTCGAACGCCTGCTGCGCCCAGCGCAGCAGCTGGTAGCGCTCGGAGTTGCGCTCGAACTCCAGCTCGGCATTGATCGTGAAGGCATCCGCGCGGCCGAAGACGTCGGCGATCACCGAGTGGTCGATCACCAGCTCGGTGGGGCACAGCGGGTTGATCCGTTTCGTGTCGCCACCCAGAGCGGCGATGGCATCGCGCATCGCGACCAGGTCGACCACGCACGGAACTCCGGTGAAGTCCTGCATCAGCACCCGCGCGGGGGTGTAGGCGATCTCCCGGCCGTGCTCGGCGGCCGGGTCCCA
>NZ_JBYCLE010000370.1:0-8996 GCF_057473765.1 Mycobacterium sp. TH-M106
GACATGAAGTGATCCGACCCAGCAATCGAGCGGCCACAGGCGCGACACGCCAGTGGTCCCATAACTGGCAAACGGGTGGTCCAATGAAACTGGCTAAACCCTGGTCAAGGTGGTCCCATCACCGTGGCGGTCGACACTGTGTTGGCGCGGCTGGATTCACCGCAGTTGGCCGACGTGTTGGCCGGCAAAGCCACCGCTGATGCCGATGTCACCGCGTTGGCCGCGCAGGTCGATGCCGATCGGGGGCGTCTGGATGAGTTGGCCGGGTTGTATGCCGACAGTGCGATTACGGCGCGGGAGTGGATCGCGGCGCGTGATCCGATCACCGAACGCATCACGACGGCCCGCCGAGATATCGCCACCGCCACCGACACCACGGCGGTGTTCGAGTTGGCTGGAACCGGCGGGGTGTTGCGCACGGAGTGGGACGGGCTGGATTTGGGTCGCCAGCAGGCGATCATCAAAGCGGTGTTGGATCACGCCGTGATTGCACCGGGGACACCTGGCTCACGCAGTTTGGATATCGGTCGCGTAGAACCGTATTGGCGCGTTTAGCTGCGCCGCAGGCGACCGGCTTAGTGGTCTTGCCCGTTAATTCGTCGGGGGTCATGCGGCAGCGGTGTGTTGGTCGAGTCGGCTGAGATGTTGGTGTGGGTCAGCGCTGGTGTATCGCCAGCGGAATGGTTCGGCGGTGCAGTTGTAGCAGTCCTGGAACGCGGTCAGGCGTTGCTCGAGCGCGACTAGGTCGGGAAAGTCGTTGGGGGTGAGTACTTTCCGCTGGACGATCGAGAAGTAGATCTCGACCTGGTTGAGCCAGGAGGCGTGCACGGGGGTGTGGATCATGACCGCGTTGGGGTAGCGGGCGCTGAGCCGGTCGATCGCGGCGGTGCCGCGGTGCGAGGAGCCGTTATCGACGATGAAGAACACCCGGGTGGCTGATGCGTAGGGCTGGCTGGTCATGACCTGATCGACCAGCCGGGTGAACTCCTTGATGCCGGTGGAGGTCTCACAGCGGCCGAATACCCGGGCCCGGTGCACGTCGTAGGCGGCCAGATACGCCAGCGCGCCGCGGCGGTGGTAATCGTGATTGACCCGCATCGGGTGGCCGGGCCTGGCCGCCACGGTGGGATGGCACCGGTCGCGGGCCTGGATCGAAGGTTTCTCGTCGGCGGAGATCACGTACTCATCGGCTCCCAGCGCGGTGCCCTGATAGGTGCCGGCGTACAAGTCGAGGACCACGGCGGCCTTGGCCTCAAAGTCGGGGTCGCGCACGAAGATCCACGACCGGTGTTGCCATGGCTTGAGTGCATCGTGGTCCAGCCAGCGCCGCACCGTGGAAACCGATGCCGTGATGCCGTCGTGGTGCAGTTGGGCGGCCAACTCGGCAGCACTCCACCGTGACAGCGGCAGGTCGTGTTCGGCGGGCAGTGCGCACGCCCAGGCGGTGACTTTGGCCCGCTCAGTCGCGGTGTAGATCGGTGGGCGCCCCGGGCGTGGCGCATCGGCGAGGCCCTCGATGCCCTTGTCGGCGAACCGGGCTCGCCACTTGCGCGCGGTGTCCACGCAGATGCCCAATTCCTCGGCGATCGCCGCGTTGGTCGCGCCGTCGGCGGCCAACAACACGATCAGTGCGCGCAGCACCACCTTTTGTGGTGTGGCCCCGGCGCGCACCCAACGGTTGAGGGTCTGGCGATCCTCGTCGCTCAACATGATCCGGTAGGGACTGACCATCACCATGGCGAGACCCGAGTCAGATCGCCACATTCATCCCTCATGCCCCAACCGTCACAGTCTCGTGGTCACGGGACGGTCACGACACGCCGCTAACCGCCCCGCGCTGCAGCGATCGGGCACCATCGAAGCCATGCCGAAGCCACCGGAATCCACCAAGAACTCGCTGCGCTGGAAGCTGCGCGAACATGCCACCAACCGGTGGCCGCAGCTGACCGCGATCACCACCCGATTCCGCGGCCAATTCGCCTACATCGACGCCGCCCTGCCCGACCAAACCGTCATGCCGTTGATGCGGCTGCGCTACAACGGCTCGGCCAGCATCTGGGGATTCGCGATCTACCTGGCCAGCAACGGCAAATACGAAGACTCATTCCTGCCCAACGGAACCCCCTCGGGCAGCCCCGAAGAAGCCCTCGACTGCGCCTGCGGCCTCTACCTCGGCGACCCCACCGCCTGGCAACAACCCCCGACGAATTAACGGGCAAGACCACTTAGGTATGCAGGTCGCGTATCGTCTGTGCGTTGAGTTCCTTCGTGCCGCCGAAATGGTGCCAGTTGATGTGTGCCCCGCTCGGATGGAACCAGCCCATGGCAAGTGTCTTGCGGCCGAGTTCTTCGAGGGTTTGCGCGACCACGACACCATCGGCGTCGATAACCTGGTCGCCGACGAGTTTCCAGCCGTGGTCGAAGGCGATCAGCCGAGCGATCTCGGTATGACTTCTGCCGACGAAGGTTGTTACGCCGACCTGTATCTCGGCGCCTCCGGGTACATTTCGCATCCCTGCTTCCTTTCTCTTTCCCCTGCTCAGCACAGTCGCGAGGTAAGCTCGATCACTGTTGTCACCAGTTCCATTATCCGGTGTCTTAGCGCGACGACGGCCGGAACTTTCCATCTGCCGATTCGCCAGACCGGTACCGTCGCCGCCTTCAAGTTGACCGGCGCGGGCAGCGTTGAGCGGCGGCTGCGGCCTGATCTGGAATTCGTGTGCCAACACGCCAGCGGCAAGGCCGTTTCCGATCATGCCGTCATCGCTTCCGGCGCCTCGGGGATTTTCGGCGTAGATATCGACCGTGCGCGGCGGGTGCGGCGGGTGTGAACCGTTAACCCAGCCGGGCGGACAGCGCCGAGCAAGGTGGCGATCCGGCTAATGACGGTGGGATCAGTCACGATGGCCGGCACGTTGTTTCGTTCACACGACGCGGTCAGCCATGCGACGAACTCGGGACGCTCATACAACGGCAGTACGTCGAGACCATTGCAGCCTGCCCTGCCGCCGGCGGGTGCTGTGGCCATCATCCGGCACCCGGCGACGTGGGCGGCGCACTTCTCGTGGCGGTTCGGGTTTCGTTGATGCCGGTGATGCGGGCGGCAATATGGCGCAGGGCTGCCGAGACGACCAGGACGCGCTCACCGGCGCTACCGTGTCCGGCATGGTCGAACTCCCAAGCCACCACATCGGGGTCGATCACGTCGTGGAACTGCTCATCGGGTGCTGTCGTTTGACGAGAGCGTTTCGACTGATTGCGTTGCGCCGCCGCTTTTATCGCCTGGTGGCGGGTCCAGGTGGCCCGGGCGCTGCGCAGGGCACCCATCGTGGTGGAGTAGTGCCGGGATTTGGTGGTGATGTGCCCGCGATAGCCCAGGGTATGCAGCCAGCGCCCGATCCCCGCCAATGCGCCACCGCCGTGCTCGGCCAGCCCGGCGATGGTGGCCATGATAGCCCGCACATGGTCGCTGACGGCCAGCTCACCGATCGCTTCGGCGGACAATCGTCGGGCGGTGATGCCGAAGTCGTGCAACGATTTGGTGACGTACTTCGCCAAATATGCAGCGACCCGACGTGGTGAGAGCCGCGGTGAGGCGCTTGTCCGGGTTCCCGTCGTGACGGGATCGTGCGCGGCCGTGCCGGTTTCGGCTGTCAAAGCTTGGGCATCGATTTGGGTGCCAAACCGCAGCGTCCGCACGCCGCCCTGGTCCGGGTGATCGTCACCGGCGGGTATCTCGATGCGGACACGACCGGCGGCGTGGTGAATCAGGGCGGTCAGTTCGGTGGCTGTGATCGGTGACGACCAGCCGGGATGCTGGCCGATGATGCGACGGGGCTCCCCACCACCGCACTCGGCGGCGGGGCCGTAACCAATGTGGTCACGTGAGGCGGTGGTAGCGGTGGCGGTATCTCCGGGTGGGTCGAGCCGGATCAGCGCGTGAATGTGCGGGATGGCGCGGGCTTGCAGCTCCACCACCTTGACGAAACTCACCCGCACCGAATCCGTAGATACTCCAACGTCTTTCAGGTGTGTAGTGACGGCGCGTCTCAGTGCGATGGTGAAGCGCCGCCACAGCTCGGGCAGATGCCAGGTGAACAGCACATGCCCGAGATAGTCATAACATTGCCCGCACAAGGGTTGGCCCACGTCGGGACCATCGACGGCATGAGTCTTGGTGCAGTGCAGCGGGTTGCCGTGCCGACAGTACTGTGTCGCCTCGCGTGGTGTGCGGGCGTGGCAGGTGGTGCCGGTGGCGTTGTGCACCGCCCCGTAGCCGGGTGCGGTGAGCGTGGCAAACACCTGCGGGCGATCGGCGACTTCAGCGGGTACGTCATGATGACCGCCAGCGGCACCGGCGTGCACCAGCTGCCAGGTGTCGCGGGCATACAGGTCCGCGCACGATGGGCAGACGGCGGCGCGACGGTTGTTGCAGCGCGTCCACACCGTATGCCGGCGCCCGCCCGTGTCGGCGCCGACCAGCTCGATCGGGTGGGCGCAGTAGCCGACCGATTCCACCCGCCGCCACCACGTCTCGAAGCGCGGCGAGGAGGCACGGCGGCACATCTGGCCGATCACCGCATCCGTATCGACGGTGGTGGGCAGGCCCGGCAGCACGATCACCGGATCCTGCGTCGTTACGGTGTTCACCGGTTGCCCTGTTCGCCGGCGCGCGGCGCCCGAAAGGTGCGGGCCAATGCGGTGATGTCGCTGTCGGTGACGTGGAAGGCGCGGACCCGTACCGGTTCGGCAGTGCCGTCGACCATCACGTACCCGACCCCAGGTGTCGCATCTGGGATGAGGTCGCATTCGGCGCCGGCATCACGGGCGCCTTGGCCGAGCACCATCGCGGTCTGGGTGGCTTCGGTCATGCGCAGCCCGACCCGCACGGTGAACAGTTGCCGCACAGGGAGGGTGTCTTTGGCCGGGTCTTGCACCGCGGCGATCACTGAGATACCGACCGCACGCCCCTGGGATAGCAGCAGCCCGAGCAGTCCTTCGATCTCGACGCGCAGCTTGCGATCGGTGACGTAGGCGGTCAGTGCGGCAACCTCGTCGATGACCACCACGTACAGCGGTTCGGCCGGGGTGGGGGTGTGCAGTCGGGTGTGGCCGCGCAACCGGGTCGCGCGCGCCTGCATCAGCTCCACCAGCTGGCGCAGCATCTCCACAGTTCGCGCCGACACGTCGGTGCGAAACACCGAAAACATCGGCGCGCCCGCACCCAGTTCCATGCCGCCTTTGGGGTCGATCACGCACAGTCGCACCCGCCCGGTGTTGACCTGGGGTGCCAGCCCGGCGATCAGCGACCACAGCACCGAGCCCTTGCCCGCTCCGGTAGCCCCCGCTACCAGGATGTGGTTACCGAGAACCGGCAACGTCCACCAGCGTCGGGATTCGGTGATCCCGACTCGGACCGCACTCGCATCGACCGGCGTTGTCGGGGTTGGCATCGGCAGGCCTACGGGGTTGGCCAGCACGTCACCGCGCATGATCGTCACCCGCAGCTCTCCTGGGGTTGTCGGGCGGATCGCCAGGCGGTCAGCGCGCCAGGTTGCCGCCAATGCCGCGGTCTGCTTGTGCCAGTCGTTGACCGATTGACCGGTGGCCACCCGGACCACCAGTACATCGACACCGCGGCCGATGCGCACCGAGCACAGTTGCGGAACCAGCACGCGATCACCGGCTTTGGTGGCCAGCCCGTGCAGGGTGCACACCGATTGCCAGTTGCGGCGATACCGCGACCATGATCCCCAGCGCTGCCGGACCGGATCGAGCACCCACGCATCGAACGTGCGCGGGTCCAGGATCGCCCACAGGACGTAGGTAGCGGTGGCCAGCGATGCGGTCGCAAAACCCGCGCGGGTGCCGTGGCTGACTCCGCTCCAGATCGCGAGCACGACGGGGATGCTCACGGCGGGAAACAGGATCGCCCACCACAGCAGGTAACCGGTAGCGGTCAGCAGCGAAGAAACGAGTTCGCCGAACCAGTCGGCATCAGCTGATTCAGGTTTACCGCGGCCGGCGGGATGGGATGTATTCGACATGATGTCACGCTTTCTTCAAAAATCGTTGGCGAGATGATGGGGCCGGCCCGGTCGCACACGCTCGTGCAACCGGGCCTGCCCCTTGGCTGTCAGCGGCCCTGCTGGCTCGATGACTTCGCTACAGCGGCGGCCGAGTCGGCGGCGGTGATCGCCTCGGCGCGAAATGCCACACCGCTGCGGTCACCTTGGCTCCACGGGATCGCCACGAGACCGGACACCGAGACCGGTTGTGTCACGGCAATCTTCGGATCACCGACCACGGTGACCGTCAGGACTTCACCGCCGGTGTCATCGAGGGCGAGCAGCTGAATCGAATACAGCTGCGCCCCGGTGGCGGGGTCGATCTTCGGGCTTCCGCTCTCGAAGTTCAGTCGCGGCTCAGCCGGCTTGGTCACGATGAAACGGCTCGTTGATGTATCGAGTTTCAAACGCATATCGCACCTCCAGGGTCGGTTGTTAACCGTTGTTGTGCAACGTGTTTCGCTGCACCACCTCACTTCAGCAGTTCGCCGAGGACATGTCGGCCCCATCAGGTGGACATCTACGGCCACCGGATGGACAGATAGGGACACCGAGCGGACACGCGCCCATCGGCGGAGTATCCGGGGGTGATTTCGGCGTCAGGTGTGGCCGCGTTCGCTACTGTGAATGCCGCGATCCGCCGATCACTGGGGAGGAACACCGGGGGCCATGGCAGCATCGACGTCCATCCGCGATCCCGCGTCCGGTGCCCGGCTCGCCGATGCCCTCGCTGCCAAGCAGATGACCGTGCCGCAGCTTGCCAGCAACGCCAAGGTGTCGATCAAGTCGATCCGGCGCTGGCTCAAGGGGGAACCGATCAACCGGGCGGCTGCCTATGCTGTCGCGCAAGCCCTCGAAGTTCCCGTGTGGGAAATCTGGCCCGACCTGGGACCAACCAACACGCCCACCACGGCGGTGACAGCCGATGATGGCGAAACCGAACCGGCGCTGTCGGTGGCCGACCACGGCATCATCGACGCATTCGTATCCCGCGCTGAGCTGACCCGCGCCTACCCACCCGCGGAAATACTGGCCGAAGCCACGCGAGTGCAGGTCATGGGCTTATCGCTGAACCAGGTCGTGCAATCGGTCTCCGACCGGCAGCTACGGGCAGCGCTCGGCGGCGGCCTTGAGCTGCAATGCCTGTTTTTGCAGCCCTACAGCCGCTACATCACCGACCGAGAATCCGAAGAAGCTCACGCCGCCGGAGTCTTGTCGCAGCTGACCGCAACCAACATCGACACCCTCAAACGCGCCCGCCGCCACCTGCCGGCCGAGATGGCGCACCGGTTGCAGTTGCGCACCTACGATGCGCCGCTACGGTTCCATATCATGGTCGTCGACGACTCACTGGCGCTCGTCCAGCTCTACCTACCGACCGCACGCGGCACCGAATCACCCGCACTCGTGCTCCGACCCACCACCACACCACCGGACCTGTTCACTGAATTCGCCACCGTCTTCAACGACGCCTGGGCCACCGGAAACGAGGCGTAACCGTTGACCAGCCCGACCCCTGACCGCGCCCAGCTCGACCGCTACCAGCTCATCGCGTTGCAGGCGGTGGCCATCGGCACCCGCACCCTGACCGACGCGCACGGGCCAGGACGCATCACCGACAAAACCGACCGCGACATCGTCACCGAAACCGACTTCCACGTTCAGCAGGCAGTCATGCGCCACCTATCAGCCGCCACACCCGATGCGGTGTTTCTCGGCGAAGAACAAACCGGCCAGATCGCAGACGATGCCCTGACGCAGATCACCCCAACCGAGTTCGGTGACGCCCCGCTTGCCTGGGTTCTCGACCCCATCGACGGCACCAGCAACTACGCCCACGGCATCCCGCTGCACGCGGTCTCACTGGCCCTGGCCTGCTTCGGTGAACCGGTCGTCGCCGCCACCGCCATCCCCGCCCTCAACACCACCTACCACGCCACCCGCGGCGGCGGCGCCTTCTGCAACAACCAGCCCACCCGCGTACGCAACACCACCGACCTGCGTAAGGCCATCGTCAGCATCAACGACTACGCCACCGGCGACAACGCCGAGACGAAGAACCAGCGGCGCCTGGCCATCACCGCAGCGCTCATCCCGGCCGTCGAACGCATCCGCATGTTCGGTGCCGCCACCATCGACCTCGCATTCGTCGCCGCCGGCCTCACCGACGCCGCCATCCTCGACACCAACAAGCCGTGGGACACCGCCGCCGGAGTTCTCCTCGCCCGTGAAGCCGGGGCCGTCGTCACCGATCTCAGCGGACACCCACATACCGCCACCGGCGCCAGCACCCTGGCCGCAGCCCCAGCCATCGCCGCCCAACTCACACAGCTCACCGCCCAACCACGCTGACCACACTGCGCCGGTGGCCGGCTCCCTCCGGGCTTCGCTGCGCTCCCTTGCGCTGCCGTCCGCTGGCGCTCCCGTCCGCGCCGGTCGCTGCGCTACACCCTGCGTCCGCCGACCACAACACACCTCCGCCCACGCCCAGGGCGGACCAGCCGAGCCAAGACGCCGAGCACTGACGCTGCGCCCAGCCTCGGCACAATCACTGGCCTATGGCGTCCGCAGAAGCCGATCCTGACCCCGCCGGTGAGGACTTTCTTCACTGGTATCAAGTGCGGAAATAGAAGTACGCGGCGCCGTCACCACCGTTGCCGCCCGGCGAGGTTCCACTTGAGGCACCACCGGTACCCCCAGCCCCGACGGCGCCAGTGATCTCGGTCATCCCGGAGCTGATGGTCTGGGTGTATCGCTCGACCCCGCCGCCGCCACCGCCGCCACCACCCAAGGTGCCACCCGTTCCGCCAGCGCCACCGCCGCCGCCCCCACCCGGCGACGCACCGTTGCCCCCAGCGCTGTTGTCACCTGCGGCACCGCCGATACCGCCCGTGTAACTTTGCCCATTGAAGATGACGCTCGGCGAGT
>NZ_JBYCLE010000371.1:0-2475 GCF_057473765.1 Mycobacterium sp. TH-M106
GGCACTGAATCGGGCAGGACCGGCGGTAACCGCCAGCGGCCAAAACCGTTCGGGCCGCACCGCAGAACAAAACCCGGCTTCGCTGGGTGCTGAGGAACGGTGTGATGGTGCCGTAGTATCCTCGCTGTTCGTGCGGGAGGCTACGCTGGCACCATAGTCATGGCCTCAAGGACGAAGGATCGCCATTGCCTGCTCCTGATTCGATTACCGCGACGGTTGCGGACCATGGTGGCGTGTCCGTGGTCAGCGTGAGCGGCGAGATCGATTTGGTCACCGCTCCGGCTCTGGAACGAGCCGTCGAGGCGGTGCTCGCCGGAGGGCCGGCGGCGCTGGTCATCGACCTTTCCGCGGTGGAGTTCCTCGGTTCGGTGGGGCTGAAGATTCTCGCCGCGACCTACGAGAAGCTCGGCACGTCCGCCGGCTTCGGCGTGGTCGCGCGGGGCCCGGCAACCCGGCGGCCGATCAGTCTGACCGGTCTGGACAGGACGTTCCCGCTGTATGCAAGTCTGGACGACGCGCTGACCGCGATGCGCGACGGCACGCTCAACCGCTGAAACGACCGCGGGTTCCAATCGCGACCGACGCCGCTGCCCGTTGCCGCGTCGTGTGCCGCGAGGCGTTGTGTGGACGCCACCCGCCGGGGCGGCGCCGCATAGACTCCGGGTCATGGACGGCATCCTGGTTTTCGACGGGCGGTGCGGCATGTGCACCCGGGCGGCGGGGCGGCTGGCCCGCCTCGACCGGCATGGCCGGGTCCGCATCGAACCCTTTCAGGCTCCGGGCATGGCCGACCGTCTGGGTGTTCCCGGCGACCGGCCGCCCGAATCGGTGTATTGGCTGGACGCCACGGGCGCGGTGGCCGCGGGCGCCCGGGCCGTCAACGCGGCCCTGTCCGCGGCACTGGGGACGACGGCGCCGTCGCGGGTCTACCGGATTCCCGGTATCGGGGTCGCCCAGGAGGCCGCCTACCGCTGGGTCGCCGCCCATCGTCACCGCTTCGGTGGGGTGACGCCGCTGTGCGAGTCCGACCCGCAGCGCTGCGGGTGAACCGGTGGGAATCGAAAGTGTTGGTGTGCAACGCCTTTGACGCCCGCTCGCGCTGGTCCAGGCTCATCTGATTCGTCCCGACCTCGTCGGACGCCCTCGCAGCCAACCAGGATGACCGTTCGTCATGGGATCCGTCACGGATCACGGCGATCGCGTCTTCGGGAGTGACTGTGGGCGTTCAGGCCAGGAGCTTGACCGGGAATCGGGCGCCGGCGGCGTCGCGGGCTAGCGCGCCGTCAACTCGCCGTGGGATGGCGGCGAGCCATATTCCCGAGTGCAGTTGGTTCCCAACGCCTTTAGCAGTAGTTATCGGCGCCGGCGGATGTGCTCGCCTTCTGGCGGGTCGTCTCGTACAGGGCCGAAGCCGACGATTGAGTCACGATCGCTGGTTCCCGGCGATGTGCCGGTGGGGACCTCGACCGCCGCCTGGATGGTCACGCGCGTCATACGTCGTTACTGCAGGAGGCCATGTTGCCCGTGCTGGACGTCCAGCACTGTCGCCGCCTGGGATGGCGCATTGTCCGCATGGACCTCTTCTTCCGCCGGAAGTTCCAGCCCCACCGGATGCTCATCGGTCAGCGGGTTGAATCGCCTTACATTAACGAGCGGGCGGTCAAGCCGATGGTTGCCAGGGTCGGCCAATGCTTGCCTGGCCTGCTTTAATACGGGCAGCGCAGACGGACAGTACCGCGCAAACTGGTAGTCAATGATGCTGTTGGCTCGCTGTTCGGTGAAACCACCAACCGTCATGATCGCTTTCGCGACTACCCACAGTCCGCGCGGCGTCGGGTCGTCAGCGAACATGTCAAACGTCGCGCTTACAGACTCCTCCGCGAACGCGATCTCGGCGGCCGTTAGCGGGGCGGTGGAGATGCCATATGTCCCAGCAGAGTCGCCCTGCTTGGCCAATTCATGTTGGGCATCGGCGCGGGCGATCAACCCGGCTTGGCGCATGGACTCGGCATTCGCGCGTTCTCTGCGTCGCCGCAGATAGCGCCGCACCAGGACAATCGCCGCGATGGTCAGACACCAAATCAGCAGGGCCTTCCATGCGAAGAGCAGAAGAAGGATGCCGATCACTAGGGCGGGCCAAAACAACTAGTACCCGAGCATGAACCCGACGGCGGGCGCGATGCCGGACGGAGCGCCGCCTTGCGGCTGCCGTCGGTTAGCACCCAAACCGGCTCGGTAGTAAAGCCCGTTGCGGCCCGCGTGGACATAGTTTCCGCGTGGGCCGGTTCCGACGCGGAACCCGCGAACGCCCACACTTGTCCCGATCCCAGATTTGCTCAGGTTGAACCGGAACGGCCCGACCTTCTTGCTTTTGCGGATGTAGAAGCCCATCAGTGCTTGCTCCCGTGGCGCGAGTCCCGCGGTAAGAATACGGGACTGCGGGAGCACATGGGTAGGTGCTGGTGCAGTGGGCGT
>NZ_JBYCLE010000372.1:0-26886 GCF_057473765.1 Mycobacterium sp. TH-M106
CGGCAGCCGTTCCCGGAACACGCCAGGGACGTCCTCCAGGTCGACGAACTCCAAGGTATCCGAGGCTAGCGCCCAACTGACGTGTTCGCGAAATCCCAGCACGGCAACGCCGATCCCGGTGCTGGACAGCTCCTCCAGAGGGGCACGGAAGGCCTGCCCGTCGGCCGAGGCCACCACCAGCGCCGCCAGCCCCTCCTCGCGCCGCAGGGCGATGTGATTGAGCATGTCGGCGTCGACGTCGCTGTCATCGTCGATCTTCGGCTTGGCGAATACCGCGAACCCGACATTGCGCAACGCTTCCACCCACGGTCGCACCAGATCGGCGTTGCCCGGGGCGATGTTGGTGAACACAGTGGCCTCGGGTTCGATGGAGATCTCCGGATGGCCGGCGAAGGTTGCCGCGACGTCGGCGGTGCGGCTGAGCAACCAGCGGCCCAGCGCGTCGAACCGGGGCCGTTCCACACCGGTGGGTCGGCGGCCGAGGATTGCACCCAGACCCATGTCGAGGTTCGGGGCGTCCCAGACCAGCAGCACACGCCGGACCGAGGGCACGGTGCTGGCCGGCGGCATCGCTTCGGCTTCGGCGCTGGTTTTCAGGTGGGTTTCCAGGTTCGAGGTCATGATCGGCATTTGGTCCAGAGCAACTCGGCGACGGCACTGCCTGCATCTTTGGCCTTCGTCTCGTACTTGGTGGTGGGACGGGCGACCGAGATGGGCAGGACCGGCATGCCCGGACCCGCCGCGACGCGACACAGCCGGGGCTCGGTGTCTGCGGCCGCGACGATCTGCTCGGCGTAGCCCCGATGGTCGGTGGCGACGTGCAGGACGCCGCCCGGTCGCAGCCGGTCGGCGATCAGCGCGAGCGTGGCCGGCCGGAGCAGTCGTCGTTTGTGGTGCCGTGCCTTCGGCCACGGATCGGGAAAGAAGATCCGCACCCCGGTCAACGAAGCCGGGGCGATCAGATGCTCCAGCACGTCGGCTGCTTCACCGTGGATCAGCCGGATGTTGCCCAACTGCTCTGGGTCTCGCTCGATCGCGCAGAGCAGTTGGCCCAAACCGCGCCGATAC
Organism: Mycobacterium sp. TH-M106; assembly: GCF_057473765.1. Classification (NCBI taxonomy): domain Bacteria; kingdom Bacillati; phylum Actinomycetota; class Actinomycetes; order Mycobacteriales; family Mycobacteriaceae; genus Mycobacterium; species Mycobacterium sp. TH-M106. Next base: position 1,069 of record NZ_JBYCLE010000372.1, read on the forward strand.
ACCTCCACAGCGACCACATCGATACCCGGTTCGGCCCGGGCCATCGCCACCGTCGAGGTGCCGGCGCCGCTGCCGATCTCCAGCACCACCGGGGCGTCACGGCCGAACCAGCCGCGAGTGTCCAACGGCCGGACATTTCGGCCCGCCCGATCCGGCCGATCCGGTTGGCGGGCCTCGATGCCCAGGCGCGGCCAGAGCCGCTGCCAGGTCTGCTGCTGGGCGGCAGACAACGCCGAGTGCCGGGATCGGGAGCTGAAGTGGTGGGGGTGCTGAGCGCAAGTGGGTGGTGCGGCCACTCTGTCTTGGGCGTGGCCTTGGACATGCATCCGTCCATCGTGGCCTATCGGCGGCGACGTGCCCACGCTGTGGCTGACATTGTTATCCATTGATACCCAAAAGTTGCCTTCGACCGGTCAAGGATATTGGGTGGCTCGCGCCCGCCCGACACAGATGGCAGCATTCGATGGGATCCGGCCGTGCGGCCGGACCTGGGGAACACCATCGTGAGCGGAGAGAGACGCCAGATTTTCGCCGACGAGCTGGCACGATTCGGCGGCGAGATGCAGGACCCGCGGGTGACGAAGATCGTCGAGCGTGTCGCGGCCCCGCTGCGGGTCGCCGTGTGCGGGCGCCGTGGAACGGGCCGGCGCACCGTCGGGCGCGCGCTCGAGTGCGCCGGAATAGCGGTCACGTCACAGCAGGGGCCTGATGTCACTGTCTACGTTGTCGCCGAGGCGGCCAAACCGGAGGACACCGCCGCCGTCGCGAGCCTGCCCGAGCCGGTGCTGGTGGTGATGAACAAAGCAGATCTGACCGGTTGTGCAGAACTCGCCGACATCTCGGGGAGAATCGGCGCGCCGGTGCAGCCGATGGCCGGGTTGCTCGCGGTGGCCGCGCTGGACAACCGGCTGGACGACGCGCTGTGGGGGGCGCTGCAGATGCTTGCCGCCGAACCCGCGGACTTGCGCTGTGCGGACCGCTTCGTCACCGGCCCGCATCCGGTGCCGCGCCGGGTGCGGTCGCGGCTCCGCGACACGCTGGACCTGCCGGGGATCGCCGGTGCGGTGAGGCTCGTCCGCCGTGGCGGATCCGCCGGTCAGGTGTGTGCGTTGTTGCGCCGGATCAGCGGCATCGACGCGGTCACCGACCGGTTGAATGCGATCGGCGCGGCAGTGCGCTACCGCCGGTTGTCGGAAGCCGTGACGCAGCTGGAAGCACTGGCCGTCGACGATAGCGCCGACGACAACCGGATCGGTGAGTTCCTGTCAGCCGATAACACCGTGGCGGCGCGGATGGCGGCGGCCGTGGACGTTCTCGAGGCGGCCGGGCTGACGGTCGAACCGGCTGCGGTCGACGATCGCGCCGCGCAGCTGCGGCGGGCGCTGCGATGGCAGCGCTGCTCCCGCGGGCCGGTGACCGGCCTGCACCGCGCCTGCGGTCTGGACATCGTCAGGGGGTCGCTGCGGGCCTGGGCAGTGGCGGGGGCATCGGCGTGACCGCGCCGGCCTCCGACGACCCAGTCGGCCGGGTGGACGAACTGGTCGCTGCGATCGCACCCCGGGCGCGCCCGCCGGCGGTGACCCGCCGCGCGGCGGTGCTGGTGACCGGCCCGTGGCTGGCGGGGGTCAGCAGCGTCGCTGCGGCGCTGAACACCCGCCTACCCGGCTGCCCCTTCGTCGAGGCGGCCGACCTGGCGGCCGGCGAGGCACCGACTGCGGTGGTGTTCGTGGTGTCCGCGGCCGCGGCGCTGGCCGAATCCGACTGTGCGCTGCTCGACACGGCCGCCGCCGACACCGACGTGGTGATCGGCGCGGTGTCCAAGATCGACGTGCACCGCCAGTGGCGCCAGATGGTGGAGGTTGCCCGCGACACGTTGGCCGCGTACGCACCGCGCTACCGCGATGTTGTGTGGGTTGGGGTGGCGGGCGGGCCCAATCTGGGCGAACCCCGCATCGACGATCTGGTCGCCGAGGTGGAAAAACAGCTCGCTGATCCGAACCTGCAACGGCGAAACAGGCTGCGGGCGTGGGAGTCTCGATTGCGCACCGCCGTCGGTCGATACGACCGGGATGCCGACAGCGCGGGCCGGCGCGCACGGGTGGCACTGCTGCAGGACCAACGCGACGCCGTGGTGCGGGCACGGCGGCTGGCGAAGTCCGAGCGGACCATCGCGCTGCGCAGCCGGGTTGCCCAGGCGCGTGTGCAGCTGTCCTACTTCGCCCGCAACCGTTGCAACTCAGTCCGTGCGGAACTGGCCGAAGACGCCGCCGGCATGACCCGGCGCCGGTTGCCCGGGTTCGAAGCCTACGTGCGCAGCCGGGCTGACGAGGTCGTCGCCGGCGTGGACGAGGGAGTCTCGGTGCATCTGGCCGACGTCGCACACGAGCTGGGCCTGGCGCCGGAACCGGCACCACCGCAGGCGCGTCCGACGATTGACGTGCCGGCCCCGCCGCTGAAGTCCCGACGGCTGGAAACCCAGCTGATGATGTTGTTGGGCGCCGGCTTCGGGCTGGGCGTGGCGTTGACGCTGAGCAGGCTGTTCGCGCGTCTGGCCCCCAGCCTGACCGCAGTCGGTGCGGTGGCATGTGCCGCTGCCGGGCTGGCGGTCACCGTGTGGGTGGTGAGCCTTCGCGGTCTGCTGCACGACCGCGGGCTGCTGGACCGCTGGGTGACGGAAGTGATCGCAGCGCTGCGCTCCGCGGTTGAGGAGCTGGTCGCGCTGCGGGTGCTGGCTGCCGAGTCGGTGCTGTCGGCTGCGTTGGCGCAGCAGAATGAAGCCGAGAGCGCCCAGACAGCCAGCGAGGTGGCCGCTCTGGACACCGAGCTTCGCGAGCACGCCGTCGCCGCCGCACGGGCGGCAACCTTGCGCGACCGGGAGACGCCGGCGCTGCGGCGGGCGCTGGACGCAGTCCGGACGCAGCTGGGAAAACCAGCCGCCGATGACCGTCTGACCAGCGACTAGCCCGAGCTGACCGCTGCCCGCTTCGCCCGGACGCATCGTCTCCGCTAGCCTCTAAGGCAACGGTATGAAGATCAATCAGGTGGGCGGCAGATGCGCCCCACGATGAAATCTACACAGGAGCGTTCTCGAATGACGGCAGCGACTATTCCGGGTCTGGACACCGCGCCGACTAAGCACCGGGAGTTACTGGCCTGGGTAGCCGAGGTCGCCGAACTCACCCAACCGGATCGGGTGGAGTGGTCGGACGGCACCGAAGAGGAGTGGAACCGACTGACCGCCCAGCTGGTGGACGCCGGAAGCGCCGTCAAACTGGACGAGACCAAAAAACCCAACTCCTACCTCGCCCTCTCAGACCCCGCCGATGTGGCCCGCGTCGAGTCGCGGACGTTCATCTGCAGCCGCACCGCCGACGGCGCCGGGCCCACCAACCACTGGATGGACCCCGACGAGATGCGGGCCACCATGACCGAGCTGTACCGGGGTTGCATGCGCGGCCGCACCATGTACGTCATCCCGTTCTGCATGGGCCCGCTCGGCGACGAGCACCCCAAGCTCGGCATCGAGATCACCGACTCGCCGTACGTGGTCGCGTCGATGCGGATCATGACCCGGATGGGTACCGCCGCCTTGGAGAAACTCGGTGACGACCGGCCCTTCGTCAAGGGCCTGCACTCGGTGGGCGCCCCGCTGGCGGCCGGGGCGCAAGACGTGCCGTGGCCGTGCAACGAGACCAAGTACATCACCCACTTCCCGGAGACCCGGGAGATCTGGAGCTACGGATCGGGCTACGGCGGCAACGCGCTGCTGGGCAAGAAGTGCTACGCGCTGCGGATCGCCTCGGCGATGGCCCACGACGAGGGCTGGCTGGCCGAGCACATGCTGATCCTCAAGCTGATCTCGCCGCAGAACAAGGCGTACTACATCGCCGCGGCGTTCCCGTCGTCGTGCGGCAAAACCAACCTGGCGATGATTCAGCCCACAATCCCGGGCTGGCGGGCCGAAACCCTCGGCGACGACATTGCCTGGATGCGGTTCGGCAAGGACGGGCGTCTGTATGCGGTCAATCCGGAGGCCGGCTTCTTCGGGGTGGCGCCGGGCACCAGCCACAGCTCCAACCCGAACGCGATGAAGACGCTGGAGGCCGGCAACACCATCTACACCAACGTCGCGCGCACCGACTACGGTGACGTGTGGTGGGAGGGTATCGACGGGGACACCCCCGATCACTTGATCGACTGGGAGGGCAACGACTGGTACTTCCGAGAAACTGAAACCCTTGCCGCGCACCCGAACTCACGGTACTGCACGCCTATGTCGCAGTGCCCGATCCTGGCCCCGGAGTGGGACGACCCCGCCGGTGTGCCGATCTCGGCGATCCTGTTCGGTGGGCGCCGCAAGACCACCGTCCCGTTGGTGACGCAGGCCCGCGACTGGCAACACGGCGTATTCCTGGGGGCCACCCTGGGCAGTGAGCAGACCGCCGCCGCTGAAGGAAAAGTGGGCAAGGTCCGCAGAGACCCGATGGCGATGCTGCCGTTCATCGGCTACAACGCCGGCGACTACCTGCAGCACTGGATCGACATCGGCAAGAACGCCGACGAGTCCAAGCTGCCGAAGGTGTTCTTCGTCAACTGGTTCCGCCGCGGCGACGACGGCCGGTTCCTGTGGCCGGGCTTCGGCGAGAACAGCCGGGTGCTGAAGTGGATCATCGAGCGGGTGGAAGGGCAAGCCGGCGGCCGATCGACTCCGATCGGCATCGTGCCGGTGGCCGAGGATCTCGACGTCACCGGGCTCGACGTCGACCCCGCCGATCTGGCCGAAGCGCTGGCGGTGGATGCCGACGAGTGGCGCGCCGAGCTGCCGCTCATCGAGGAGTGGCTGGACTTCCTCGGCGAGAAGCTACCTACCGGCCTTCGCGACGAGCTCGACGCCCTGCGGAACCGCCTGGGCTAAGACCCTTCGGCGCGAGCAGGGCCACCCCCTACTCGCGAGGGAGCGTGTTCCCGGTCAACACGCCGGGTGGCATGCCGGGTTTGCGCACCGTCGGTGTGTGTGCGACCTGAACAGCGGGCGTCGTAGAGTCGTCGGATGCAGATCCGCGAGCACACTTCTGGCCATGGAGGCACCGGCAAGCCCGCAGTCATCTTGTACCCCTCGGGCACCGTCGTCACCTTCGACGAGCTGGAGTCCCGGGCCAATCGGCTGGCGCACTTCTTCCGGGACGCCGGATTGGTCGAGGGTGACACCGTCGCGATCCTCATGGAGAACAACGAGCACATCCACCCGGTGATGTGGGCGGCCCGTCGCAGCGGGCTGTACTACGTGCCGATCAACACCCATCTGACCGCCGCCGAGGCCGCCTACATCGTCGACAACAGCAGCGCCAAGGCGATTGTCGGCTCCGCGGCGCTGCGAAAGACCTGCGAGGGCCTGGCCGAGTACCTTCCCGATGGGCTGCCCGGTGTACTGCTGATCGCCGACGACGACGTGGACGGTTGGCTGCGCTACCCGCAATGTGTTGCCGATCAACCAGATACACCGCTGGACGACGAACTCGAGGGCGACCTGCTGCAGTACACATCAGGCACCACCGGCCGGCCGAAAGGCATCCGGCGCGAACTGCCGCATGTCCCGCCAGCTGAAGCACCCGGCATGATGTCGATGCTGGTGTCGGTGTGGATGACACCCGAATCGGTCTACTTGAGCCCGGCACCGCTTTATCACACCGCCCCGTCGGTCTGGTCGATGACCGTTCAAGCGGCGGGCCTGACGACGGTGGTGATGGAGAAGTTCGACCCCGAGGGTTGCCTCGACGCGATCCAGCGCTACCGGGTCACCCACGCCCAATTTGTCCCAGCCCATTTCACGCGTATGTTGAAACTTCCCGAGTCTGTGCGTCATTCGTATGATGTGTCGTCACTGCAGCGAGTGATGCACGCTGCAGCGCCCTGTCCGGTGCAGATCAAACAGCAGATGATCGATTGGTGGGGGCCGATTGTCGACGAGTACTACGCGGCCTCGGAGGCGCACGGTGCGACCCTGATCAGTGCCGAGGAGTGGCTGGCTCACCCCGGCTCGGTCGGGAAGCCGATGATGTGCGATGTCCACATCCTCGACGGCGACGGCAACGAGCTACCGGCCGGACAGCCCGGTGAAATCTACTTCGGGGGCGGCACTGCGTTCGAGTACCTCAACGATCCGGAGAAGACCGCCAGCTCGCGCGAGCAACACGGCTGGACGACGGTTGGTGATGTCGGATACTTAGACGAGCAGGGCTACCTGTACCTCACCGACCGGCGCCATCACATGATCATCTCCGGTGGAGTCAACATCTATCCGCAGGAAGCCGAGAACCTGTTGGTCACTCATCCGAAGGTGATGGACGCGGCGGTGTTCGGCATCCCCGACGACGAGATGGGCCAGAGTGTCAAGGCGGTGGTTCAGACCGTCGACACCGCCGACGCCACCGACGAGTTCGCCGAGGAGCTCTCGAGCTGGCTGCGGGAACGCCTGGCGCACTATAAATGTCCTCGGTCGATCTCGTTCGAGGCCCGGTTGCCGCGCACCGACACCGGCAAGCTGTTCAAGCATGAGCTGGTCGAGAAGTATTCGTGACATTCGTCGAGTTGCCAGCGGGGATCGTCGTCGGCGTCGACCCCGGATGCCTCGACGAGCGGTCAATGTTCACGCTGACGGAGAGTCCGTGCGACGACCGGCGCGTGGTGACCGTAGGGTCGGTGGACGATACGTTGGCGGAACTCGAGACCCGGACGGGCCGCTGGCCGCAAGCCAGCGCGGTCTGCAACGACGTCCTGCGATCGATCGACCCGGACGGCCCGACGTTGGCCGGTGTGGTCACCGAGTCGCTGGCCTACTCCACCTTGCAGTCCGGACCGGAGTTCGCTCGCTGGCTTGCCGAACGCGGCCCGGCCCGCATGCCGGAACTCCCCCACCCGATCCTGGTCGAGCGTGACGGTAACGCGCTGCGGATCAGATTCAACCGGCCGCAGCGGCACAACGCCTTCAGCAGCGACATGCGTGGCGCACTGCTGGAGGCGCTCGACGTCGCGCGGTGGGATCCTTCGATCGGCGAAGTGGTGCTGAGCGGCAACGGGCCGTCGTTCTGCAGCGGCGGTGACCTCGCCGAGTTCGGCACCTTCCCCGACCCGGCCAGCGCGCACCTGGCCCGCACCCGGCACAGTCCGGCATTGGTGCTCGACGCGCTGACCGCCCGGTTGGGGCCGGCCTGCCGTGCCGAGGTCCACGGCCACGTGCTGGGCAGCGGATTGGAGATGGCGGCGTTCTGCGGACGGGTGGTGGCTCGGCAAGACGCCGTGCTGGGGTTGCCCGAGCTGAGTCTGGGGCTTATCCCCGGCGCGGGTGGCACCGTCAGTATCACTCGCCGGATCGGCCGTTGTCGCACAGCGTATTTGGTGCTGTCAGGCCGGACCGTCGATCCAGCGACCGCGCTGGGGTGGGGCCTGGTGGACGCCGTCGGTTAGCAACACCCTTGACGCGCGACTCGACATTTGCGCCTGACCACCCGCCATTCGAGCACGGCTCTACCGGCGCCTCGGTTGGTGGGAGGTCGCGAGCGACTGAGGCCGCCAGACCACGGGGGGCGTGGGGCCGGTTCTGGGGTGTCTACGGAATCAAGAAGGCCGCCGCCGTCCATCCCACATACCTCTGTCGGCATGCGTAACCTGGGTCGCCGTCGGCTAGTTCACCATTGGCGCGACAGCGGGGTAGCCGCCGGGGCCTACTAACACCAACAGGTCTCGTGACTTGGGTACAGGCGCGATGTCTCAGCTGTGGGGTATAGTGAAAGCAATCGTTCGGCCCGCATCGAGACCCTGTCTCGGGAGTGGGCCGGATTTCTTTCGCTATCGTTCGTCCATGCCGGTCCCGCCGATCAAGCCCTGGCTATCGATCCCAGGCCAGATCGCCAAGTTGAGGCTCCGAGGCATGCACATCCCTGATGATGCGTCGGCAGCTCATTGGCTGTCAGCGGTCGGCTACTACCGGTTGAGCGGGTACTGGTATCCCTTCCGGGAGTTCGACATCGCTGATCAGTCCCGCCGGCTCAGCACCTTCGTGGACGGCACGACGTTCACAGAAGTCGTCGGACTCTACGAGTTCCAATGGCGCACACCGATCCCCAGCACTTTCGGCCGCCTTTCGATCACGCCACTTGGCACCGAACCGCACAACGGCGCGTTGACCGCGCCCGCGGACGCGACGAGTTCGTCGACCACCACGACGCGGTCTACGGTGGGCAGCTGCCGATCTGGGTGCTGACGGACGTGTTGGACTTCTCCGACCTCTCGAAGCTCTACGCGGGCCTGAAATCCGTCGATCAGAAAGCCATCGCCGATTGGTTCGGAGTGAGTCCGCACCCGTCGGCACCTAAAAGTCAGCGGCGACGCTGGCGCGACAACCACCCGCTGGTGAACTGGCTGGAGCACATGTCCATCGTCCGCAACATCTGTGCTCATCACGGTCGACTGTGGAATCGCCGCCTCACCCCGATCGGGACATCCTCGCGTGTGCGCCACCTGACCGCTTTCGACGCACTCCCGGTCGACCAAGTGCAGATCGAGCGCGTGTACGGGACGATTTGCGTCATCACCGTATTGCTGGAAGCGGTCTCACCGGGGAGCCACTGGCGCACACGCATGGATGAATTGGTGAACAGTTCGTTCGCCACTTTCCAGCTGCGTAAGCCCAGCGAAATGGAATACCCGACACCCGGCCCTTGACCCTGGCCGCCGCGAGCGGTGCAGACGCAACTCAAGCGGCATGCCACCCGAACAGCGCGTGATAGAGCACTGCGCGCTCAGGCGGAGGCGGCTCCATCTCGCCCGGCTGCGCCTGGACACATCCGAGAAGCGGGCTCGGGGCTGACGCACGATCAGCTTGGTGAATGCCTCCACGAGCGCAAGGCCGGCATCCATGAGCGTGAACCCCGCGGTCGCGAGGTCCGCGACCACCGCCGGTGTTCCGAACACCTCGGCGGGATCAGCGCGCCACACCGCGAGCGCGTCATAGTGGTCCTGCGTCATCCGGTCGTCGGCGCCAGGCAGAAGTTCGGGCATAGCGTCCAGGTTCAAGGCAATGTCACCGAGACCACCGCCATTGGCGGCCATTAGCACCCTCAACACAATTACCGCACCGGGAATCGAGGCTCTAATCGATCCCCCCACGGGCAACCAACTGGGCGGCGATCACGTTGCGCTGGATCTCGTTGGTGCCCTCGCCGACGATCATCAGCGGCGCGTCGCGGAGATAGCGTTCCACGTCGTACTCGGTGGAATACCCGTAGCCCCCGTGGATCCGCACGGCGTTGAGCGCGATCTCCATGGCCGCCTCGGAGGCGAACAGCTTCGCCATGCCGGCCTCCATGTCGCAGCGCTCACCGCTGTCGTAGCGCTCAGCGGCGTAGCGGGTCAGCTGGCGGGCGGCGGTCAGCTTGGTGGCCATGTCGGCCAAGTAGTTGCCGATGCTCTGGTGTTTCCAGATCGGCCGGCCGAAGCTCTCCCGCTGCCGGGCGTAGGCCAACGCGTCCTCCAGCGCCGCGGTGGCGACCCCGAGTGCCCGGGCGGCCACTTGGATCCGACCGGTCTCCAGGCCGGTCATCATCTGTGCGAACCCCTTGCCGGGCACTGCGCCCAACACCGCCGCCGCCGGCACGCGGCAATCGGCGAACGACAATTCGCAGCTCTCCACACCCTTGTAGCCGAGTTTGGGCAGATCGCGCGAGACCGTCAGCCCCGAGCTGGGATTGTCCACCAGCAGCACCGAAATTCCGTGGTGCCGCGGCTTCGCGTGCGGGTCGGTCTTGCACAGCAGCGCGATCAGCCCGGAGTGCCGAGCGTTGGAGATCCAGGTCTTGGATCCGTTGACGGCCAACGTGTCTGGATCGTGCGGCAGGGCGGTGGTGGTGATGTTCTGCAGATCGCTGCCGCCGGACGGCTCGGTCAGCGCCATGGTGGCCCGCAACGCACCGGTCGCCATCGGCGGCAGATAGCGCCGCCGCTGCTGCTCGGTGCCGAACCGGGTGAGCAGCTGGGCGACGACGGTGTGCCCGCCCATCGCTCCGGCCAGGCTCATCCAGCCCCGCGCCAGTTCCTGGGTGACCAGCACGTAGCACGGCATCGACACCGGCGTACCGCCGTATTCCCCCGCGATGGCCAAGCCGAAGATGCCGATCCGCTTCATCTGCTCGATCCACGCCTCGGGGTAGGCGTTGGCATGTTCCACCTCGCGGACGGCCGGCTTGACCTCCTTGTCGACGAAGGCGCGGACGGTGTCGATGAGCATCGCCTCGTCGTCGTCGAGTGCGGTGTACATTGATCGCCCTCCGCATATGTCAGGATTCCTACCGACATCCTGACGCACGGGAGGCGCGATGGGCGGCGGGCCCTACTTCGACGAGCTGTATCTCGGCCAGGTGTTCGACGCCGCGCCGTCGATGACCCTGACACCCGGGGTGGCCGCGGCGCACCAGGCGATCCTCGGCGACCGGATGCGGCTGCCGCTAGACGGCGAGCTGACCCGGGCCGTCACCGGCTCGACGACACCGCTGGCCCACCCGGGTCTGGTGTGCGACGTCGCGATCGGCCAGTCGACGCTGGTGACTCACCACGTCAAGGCCAACCTGTTCTATCGCGGCCTGGTCTTCCACCGTTTCCCGGCTATCGGCGACACCTTGTCTACCCGCACAGAAGTCGTCGGACTGAAGCAGAATTCTCACCGGCCCGGCCGAGCGCCGACCGGGTTGGCGGCGTTGCGGGTGATAACGGTCGACCACATCGACCGGCTGATTCTCGACTTCCACCGCTGCGCGATGCTGCCGCTGCGCTGTGATGCCGCCGACACCGGCCACCACGACGACCTCTCCGGCATCGGTGCCGACGCGGCCACGTCGTCACAGGTGACCGCCGACTGGGACGGCGAGGCGTTCCGCAGGAGGGTGCCCGGACCCCACTTCGACCGCACCATCGCCGGTACGGTGTTACACAGCAGCGCCGACGTGGTCAGTAGCGCACCGGAGCTGGCCAGACTCACTCTCAACATCGCTGCGGTGCACCATGATTCACGATCGGGTGGACGCCGGCTGGTCTACGGTGGGCACACCATCGGGCTGGCGCTCGCGCAAGCCACCAGGCTGCTGCCCAACCTGGCGACGGTGTTGAGCTGGCAGTCCTGCGATCACACCGGGCCGGTGCACGAGGGCGACACGCTCTACAGCGAGGTGCAGGTGGAATCCGCCGAGCCGACCGCCGCCGGGGGTGTGTTGGGGTTGCGCTCGCTGGTGTACGCGGTCGGTGACTCGGGTGAACCCGACCGGCAGGTGCTGGACTGGCGGTTCACCGCACTGCAGTTCTGAGCTGTCCGGTGACGCGAGGACAATGGACCGGTGGTCTCGCTGGGCATCCCCGCCGCGGTGCTGACCTACGCCCAGCGGGTGGCCGACGCTATTGCGCGCCGGGTCGCCGAGCTGGGCGGGCGACCGGCGCGCGTCGACGCCGGTGAGATTCTCACCGGGCGGGCGGTGTTACGCGGATCGGCGCCGGCGGGGCGGATCTCAGCCGGGGGCGCCACCCGGCTGATGGCCGCCGCCGACGGCTGGTGGGCGTTGACCCTGTCCCGCGCCGACGACGTCGACGCCGTGCCGGCACTGCTGGAACTACCCGGGGTGGGCGCCGATCCGTGGGCCGCACTGACGCGGGCGTCGGCCAGTAAGACCGCGGCGGCGCTGGTGGCCCGCGCCCGGCTGCTGGGCATGCCCACGGCGCTGCTGGGCGAGTGTGCACCGGCTGAGCCAAAGATCGCCGCGTACAACGAAACCGCTCCCGCCACGCTCCCCGGATTGCTGGTGGCCGACCTGTCGTCGATGTGGGCGGGTCCGCTCTGCGGGCGGCTGCTGGCCGCCGCGGGCGCGACCGTGGTCAAGGTGGAGACCCCGGACCGCCCGGACGGCGGCAGGGTTGGCACGCGACCAGGCCACCGGGGCTTCTTCGACTGGATGAACAGCGGGAAACTCTCCTATGTCGTCGGCCTCGATGCGCCCGAGCTGGCCGACCTGCTGTCGGTGGCCGAGGTGGTCATCGAGGGATCGCGTCCGGCCGGGCTGGCCCGCCGCGGCTTGGCTGCCGATCAGGTGCCGGCCCGGCCGGGCCGGGTGTGGGTGCGCATCACCGGCTACGGCGCCGAGCACCCCGACCGAGTCGCTTTCGGCGACGACGCGGCAGTAGCGGGGGGGCTGGTCGCCGCCCGGCCCGACGGCCCGGCGTTCTGCGGCGACGCGATCGCCGACCCGCTGGCCGGGCTGCGCGCGGCCCAAGACGTCCTGGACAGCCTGGCCCGCGGCGGCGGCGACGTCATCGACGTGTCGATGGCGGGGGTCGCAGCCAGCTATGGCGCCTTAGCCGCGCTACCCGCCGATGCGGAAGATAGCGTGGCGCCCCTCCTGCCGGTCTTACCGGCGGAACCCGCGCACCCGGCGGGCGCCGACAACACCACCGTGCGCGCTCTGGTCGCCGGTCGCCGCGTCCGATGTTGATCCGGCGGGCAACGCTGTTGGACGGGCGGGTCGCCGACATCCGGGTGGCCGAGCGGATACTGGACGTCGCCGAGGCGCTGGACCCGGGGCCGGACGAAGACGTGTTGGACGCCGGCTTGGGCGCCGTGCTGCCCGGCCTGCACGATCACCATCTCCACCTGCGGGCAGCAGCGGCCGCGCTCGCCTCGTTGCCGGTCGGTCCGCCTGCGGTGCGCACCAAAGACCAGCTGGCACAAGCATTGTCGAGCAGCGAGCCGGGAGTAGACGGATGGATTCGGGCGGTTGGCTACCACGAGTCGGTCGCCGGTGAGCTAGACCGCACCGTGCTGGACGCGCTGCGGCCCGAGACTCCGCTACGGGTCCAGCATCGCAGCGGCGTGCTGTGGATCCTCAACTCCGCCGGGCTGGCGCGGGTCGGGTTGGGCGATCACCCCGACGGGCGGCTGCGCAGCAGCTTGGGCTGGTCGGACGCCGTGCCACGTCGCGGCGCCGACCTGGGGAAGCTGAGCCGCCGACTCACCGGCTTCGGCGTTACCGGCGTCACCGACGCCACACCGGATCTCGACGCCGACGACGTCGGCTCGCTCACGGCGGCTCACCGTCGCGGCGAATTCCGGCCCCGGCCACATTTTTTGGCGCCGGGCAAAAAGATCCTGCACGACGACCGTCTCGACCTGCAGGCGTTGACCGACTGGGTCGTTGAGCTGCACCGCGCCGACCACCCGGTCGCGATCCATTGCGTCACCGCGGCCCAGCTTGTGGTGGCGGTTGCCGCGTTGCGCGCCGCCGGCCCCGGTCCGCGCGACCGCATCGAACATGCCGCGATGGTGCCCGACGACATGATCGCCGAGCTCGCGGACCTTGGTGTCACCGTCGTCACCCAGCCCAATTTCGTGGCCGAACGCGGTGATGCGTACCGGCGTGACGTCGCCGCCGACGAACAACCACAGCTGTGGCGGGTCGCTGCACTGATCGACGCCGGCATCGGCGTGGCCGGCAGCACCGACGCGCCGTTCGGCGCCTTGGATCCGTGGGCGGCGATGCGCGCTGCGGTGCACCGCGTCACCGAGAGCGGTGCGGTGCTCGGAGCCGGCGAACGCATCCCGCCGGGCACAGCTTTGCGGCTGTTTCTCTCGCGCCCCTGTGATCCGGTACGGATGCGCAGCGTGGCACCCGGGCAGCCCAGTGATCTGTGCATGCTGGCGATCCCGCCGCGCGACGCCTTAGCCGAACTGGCTTCAGACATGGTCGTCGCCACCGTCATCGGCGGCGCGCTCGCCTACCCGTGATCCGGGCTCGGCGCCGGAAACGACCCCGAAACGACGTGGTGCAGCGCTGCCGCACGGTCTGCCTCGGTGGCCGCATACGTGATGGCTGCACTGTTGAGCCCGTGCGCGTGCTCAGCCACCTGGCTCAACAACACCTTCGACGTCGCCAACCACGCTTCCCACCGGGCGGCCAGCGCCGTCGCCGAGCTGCCGACCCAGCCGATGTGGGCGGCTTCGATCCGGTTGTCCGACGACAGGTGTGCGGCGGCCAGGTCGGCCCCCTCGTCGGCAACCTGCGCCGCGGAACCGAGCAGGTCCTGCACGTCGACCCTGAAGACGGCACTGCCGTCACCAGCTGCAGAACATGACACGCTATCTGCCTAACAACATCGGAAAACCGCCGCAAGTCACCCGGCCATGCCACCCGCAGGGAGGCTCCCCGCGGGCGTGGATACTGTGGCACCGTGAGCGAAGAAACCGAAGTCCTGGTCGAACAACGCGACCGGATTCTGATCATCACGATCAACCGACCCGACGCCAAGAATGCGATCAATGCCAAAGTCAGCCAGGGGCTGGCCGACGCGATGGACCGCCTCGACGGCGACCCCGGCCTGTCGGTGGCGATCCTGACCGGCGCCGGCGGCTCGTTCTGTGCGGGCATGGACCTCAAGGCGTTCGCCCGCGGCGAGAACGTCGTCGTCAAGGGCCGCGGTCTGGGGTTCACCGAACGGCCACCGGAGAAACCGCTGATCGCCGCGGTCGAAGGATACGCGCTGGCCGGCGGGACCGAATTGGCGCTGGCTACCGATCTGATCGTGGCGGCCGAGGACTCGGCGTTCGGCATCCCCGAGGTCAAGCGCGGCCTGGTCGCCGGCGGCGGCGGACTGCTGCGACTGCCCCAGCGCATCCCGTATGCGATCGCCATGGAATTGGCGCTGACCGGCGACAACCTGCCCGCCCAGCGGGCGCACGCCCTGGGTCTGGTCAACGTGCTGGCCCAACCGGGGACGACGCTGGACGCGGCGATCACGCTGGCCGAGAAGATCACCGCCAACGGCCCGCTGGCGGTGGCCGCCACCAAGCGGATCATCGTCGAGTCGCGCGGCTGGCGCCCCGAGGACATGTTCGCCGAGCAACTGAAGATCTTGATGCCGGTGTTTGCCTCCCACGACGCCAAGGAGGGCGCGATCGCTTTCGCCGAGAAACGCCCGCCGCGTTGGACCGGCAGCTGAGGAGGCGGTGTCGACGATCGACCATCTGCCCGGTGCTGGCATCGCCGTTCCTGGCGGCGACGTGGCCCGCCCGGCGGTCACCGTGGCCGGATCGCGGGCGTGGCGGCTGCGGGTCGTCCGGCGGGCGGCGATCACCGCGTGGCTGGGCATGGTGGTGTTTCGCACCTGGACGAAGGGGTTTGCCTTCAACCGGGAGCTGTTGCTGCTCTACATCTGCACCGGACTGATCGCGGCCAGCATCGGCCGGCGGCGGATGCTGCAGGTGATCATCGACTGGCTGCCGTTCGCGCTGGTGCTGACGGTCTACGACCTCAGCCGGGGCGCGGCGACGATGCTGGGGGCGCCGACCCTTTGGCGACCGCAGATCGATGCCGACCGTTGGCTGTTTTTCGGCGTGGAGCCGACGGTTTGGCTACAAGAACACCTCAAACTGCCCCGAGCCCCGTGGTGGGAAACGGTCATGAGCACCACGTATATGTCGTTTTTCATCCTGCCCTACGTCGTCGCCGGGGCGTTGTGGCTCAGCGATCGGGACCACTGGAAGGCGTTCGTGCGCCGCTTCGTCGCGCTGCAGTTCGCCGCGTTGATCGTCTACGTCCTGATGCCCGCGGCACCGCCCTGGGCGGCCGCCCGCTGCACAGCCGGTGAGGTCGCCGGCGGTCCGTCCAACCCGCCGTGCATGTTCCACTCATCCGCCGGGGTTCCGAACGGCGGATTGCTGGGGGCCATGTCAACCAGCCGGCCCGGTGCTCACCAGTGGGTGGAGCGGATCTCTACCCGCGGGTGGGGCACCCTGCACCTGAACTCGGCCCGCTCGCTGATCGACGAGGGACAGGCCAGCGTTAACCTGGTGGCCGCCATTCCGTCGCTGCATGCGGCGTTGACCGCGATGGTCGCGATCTTCCTGTGGCGCAGGCTCGGTGCCGTGTGGCGGCCGGTACTGGTCGGCTACCCCTTGATCATGGCGTTCCTGCTGGTGTACACCGCCGAGCACTACGTCATCGACATCCTGCTGGGCTGGGTGTTTACCGCGGTCGTGCTGCTGGCGGTGGGCCGGCTCGAAGCACGCCGGGCAACCTCGGTTCCCCGGTGGTCGGCCAGGGCGGCACCAGCCAGGCCTGTGGTGCCGGCCGACGCCGCGGTGGCCGGGCTGGTGGCGTGATGAGCCTTTCGCTGCTCCTCGAGATGGCGGTGTCGCACGACCCCGACCGGTTGGCGGTGGTCTCGGGTGACCTGCGCCTGACGACCCGGCAGCTCAGCGATCTCGCCGCGGGCGGTGCGAACGTCATCACGGAATCGACCGCCGAGCACGTGATCTACCTCGGCACCGGCGGCGTGATGCTGCCGGTGCTGATCTTCGCTTCGGCGCGGGCCGGGTCTGCCTTCACCCCGGTCAACTATCGGCTCTCCGCCGAGGCCATCCGGGCACTGATCAAGCGGCTACCCGACCCGCTGGTGGTCGTCGACACCCGCTACCGGGAGATGCTCGCCGACACTGGCCTGAAGGTGGTGACGTCGCAGGAGTTCGCCGTCGCCGCCCGCCGCGCCGGCCCCGCCGAGCAGGCACCGGTATCTCCGGACCCCGACGCGGCGGCGGTCGTGCTGTTCACCTCGGGCACCACAGCGGCCCCCAAGGCCGTCGAACTTACCCACAACAACCTGACCAGCTACATCACCGGCACCGTCGAATTCGCCTCGGCGCAACCGGGCGACGCAGCGCTGATCTGCGTACCGCCCTATCACATCGCCGGAGTCAGCGCGGCACTGTCGAACCTGTATGCCGGACGCGAGATGGTGTACTTGCCTAACTTCGACGCCGAGCAGTGGGTGCGGCTGGTCGACGACGAACACATCACGACGGCGACCGTGGTGCCCACGATGCTGGACCGCATCGTCACTGTGCTCGAGCGAGATGAGCACAGTGAGCACAGTGAGCAGCACCGGCTGCCGTCGCTACGCAACCTTGCCTACGGCGGCTCGAAAGTCCCGTTGCCGCTGGTGCGCAAGGCGCTGGAGCTGCTGCCGCACGTCGGCTTCGTCAACGCCTACGGGCTGACCGAGACCAGCTCGACGATCGCGGTGCTGACCCCGGATGACCACCGGCAGGCCCAACACGCGGCCGACCCGGCGATCGCCCGGCGGTTGGGATCGGTGGGCCGACCGGTGCCCGGCGTCGAAGTGCAGATCCGCGGCGACGACGGTGCCCTGCTTCCGCCCGGCGCGACCGGGGAGTTGTTCGTCCGCGGCGAGCAGGTTTCCGGGCGCTACACCGGGACCGGTTCGGCACTCGACGCGGACGGCTGGTTCGCGACCCGTGACCTGGCCACCCTCGATGAAGGCGGCTACCTGTATCTGGGTGGGCGCAGCGACGACACCATCATCCGGGGTGGGGAGAACATCGCGCCGGCCGAGCTGGAGGACGTGTTGATCGAGCACCCCGCTGTCCGCGACGTCGCTGTGGTCGGCGTCGACGATGCACACTGGGGCCAGGCGCTCGTCGCGGTCGTGGTGCCGGCGGCCGGCGCCGAACCGGACCCGGAAGAACTGCGCGACTACGTCCGCACGAGGTTACGAGCGTCGCGCACCCCGGACCGGGTAGTGTTTCGTCATGAGCTGCCCACTAGCGAGACCGGCAAGGTGCTGCGCCGTCGGCTCGTCGAAAGCCTCACCCCGACAAAGCAGTAACTGGCCTGGTGAAGGACGATCATGATCAAGAACGGCACCCGTCTACAAAGTCAGGTGTGCGATACCCAGGTCATCGTCGTGCGGGCCGCCGACAGCCTCGATGACCTGCGCTGCGGCGGCGTCGTCATGGTGGCGATGGACGCCGCGCGTACCGGTGAACTCGACCCGGCGTTCGCCGGAGGCACCGTGATGGGCAAACGCTACGTCGACGACGCCGGCGGCGAGGTGCTGGTCACCAAGGCCGGTGCGGGCACGCTGACCGTCGGCGAGACCCCGCTGCGCCTCAAGGAGGCAAAACCGCTGCCGGCCAGCGACTGACACCGACCCCATGGGCCACTACAAGAGCAATCTGCGCGATCTGGAGTTCAACCTGTTCGAGGCGTTGGACCTGGAGCAGTCCTTGGCCGGCGGCGCCTTCGGCGACCTGGACGGCGACTCGGTGCGCCAGATGCTGGCCGAGGCGGCGCGGCTGGCCCAGGGACCGGTAGCCGAGTCGTTCGCCCACGGGGACCGCAACCCGCCGGTGTTCGATCCGGATGCGCATACGGTGAGCCTGCCGGGGCCCTTCAAGGAGTCGGTGCGGGCCTGGCAGCAGGGTGAGTGGTTTCGCGTCGGGTTGGACGAGCAGGTCGGCGGTGTGCCCGCACCGTCCATGGTCTCCTGGGCGATCAACGAGTTGGTGCTCGGCGCCAACCCGTCGGTGTTCATGTACCTGGCCGGCCCGGTCTTCGCGAACATCCTCTACCACCTCGGCAACGAACAGCAGCGGCACTGGGCGAGTATGGCGATCGAGCGAAACTGGGGCGCCACCATGGTGCTCACCGAACCGGACGCGGGCTCCGATGTCGGCGCCGGGCGGACCAGGGCGATCGAGGCGGGCGACGGCAGTTGGCACATCGACGGCGTGAAGCGGTTCATCACCAGCGGCGACAGTGACGACCTGTTCGAGAACATCATGCACCTGGTGCTGGCCCGACCCGAAGGCGCCGGACCGGGGACCAAGGGGCTCAGCCTGTTTCTGGTGCCAAAGTATCTGCCCGATCCGCAGACCGGCGAGCCGGGGGAGCGCAACGGCGTCTTCGTCACCGGGCTGGAGCACAAGATGGGGCTCAAGGTCTCGACGACCACCGAACTGACTTTCGGCCAGCATGGGACACCGGCCGTGGGATGGCTGGTCGGCGACAACCGCAACGGCATCGCGCAGATGTTCAAGGTCATCGAATACGCGCGAATGTTTGTGGGCACCAAGGCAATCGCCACCTTGTCGACCGGATACCTCAACGCACTGGATTACGCCAAGACCCGGGTGCAGGGCGCTGACATGACCCGGATGACCGACAAGACCGCGCCGCGGGTCACCATCATCGCGCACCCGGATGTGCGCCGTGCGTTGATGATGCAGAAGGTCTATGCCGAGGGGCTGCGCGCGCTGTACCTGTACACCGCCGCCCACCAGAACCCGGAGGTTGCGGCGTGCGTGTCCGGCGCCGACGCCGAATTGGCCGAGCGGGTCAACGACCTGTTGTTGCCGATCGTGAAGGGGGTCGGCTCGGAGCGGGCGTATCAATACCTGACCGAGTCGCTGCAGACCTTCGGCGGCTCTGGATTTCTGCAGGATTATCCCATCGAGCAGTACATCCGCGACGCCAAGATCGACAGCCTCTACGAGGGCACCACCGCGATCCAGGCTCAGGACTTCTTCTTCCGCAAGATCGCCCGCGACCGTGGCGTGGCGCTGCAGCACCTGGTCGCTCAAGTCGAGAAATATCTGGGTAGCGACGACGCCCACCCGGAACTGGCCGATTCCCGTGCGGCGCTGGCCACCGCCCTCGACGATGCCCGGGCGATGGTCACCACCATGACCGGATATCTGCTCTCCTCCCAGGAGGATCCGCGCGAACTGTACCGGGTGGGCCTGCCGTCGGTGCCCTTCCTGCTGGCCGTCGGAGACCTGCTCATCGGCTGGCTGCTGCTACGACAGGCGGAGATCGCACTGAGCGCACTGGGGCGAACCCCTGCCGACGCCGACCGCGACTTTTATCGCGGAAAGATTGCCACAGCAAGGTTTTTCGCCCGCAATGTGCTGCCTAGGCTCAGTGCCGAGCGTCGGATCGTGGACAGCGTCGATATTTCGGTGATGGAACTTCGCGAAGACGCGTTCTGAGCTGATCTGAGCTGTCCCGGCAGCCGTGGTCACACCCGGATGACGGTGAGGCCCGCTGCCCCGTCGAGCGGACCGAAGTTGTCGTCCTGGGTGACGATCGGCAGCGACCGTGATGCCGCGATCGCCGCGATCCACAGGGCGTTGATGCGGACCCGCCGGCCGGCTTCGGCTAAGTGGATGCGCAGTCTGGCCCACATGGTGGCCGCTTCTTGGTCGACGGGTAGCACCTCCATATCGGCTATGGCATCCAAAGTGGCGAGGCGTTGGGCGCGGATGTCGGAGGTGTTGGCAGCCAGCACGCCGATATTGAGTTCGGCAACGGTGATGACGGTGGTGGCCACCTCGGCTGGGATCGCCGACTCATCGAGGTGCCGGCCGGTTTCACTGGCGATGAACACCGACGTGTCGAGCAGGCCGGTCGCCGGTGCAGCGCTCACCGAATCGGCTCGAGGTCTTCGGTGGTGTCGCCGGCCAGTGTCGCCAGGTCATCGCGAAGCCCGGGATCGGCTTGAGCGCGCCGTAATCGCCTCAGCAACTCTGCTTTGGTCAGCCATCGACGGCGCTGCGGGTGAACCGCGGTCAATATCGCGACCGGGCGTCCCCGGACAGTGATGGTGATGTCCTCGCCGGCTGCCGCGCGGCGCAACACCCCGGCGGTGTCGTTGCGAAGATCACGCGATGCAACATCAGACATTCTACGATCGTAGCAGTCATGTAGCGTTTCGGGCGTCGCTATGCTCAGCTGTACATGCCCGTCACCGCCGCCCCCATCGCCAAGGTCGAGGCCGTTCCACTGCGCATCCCGCTGAAGGCGGACGCCACACCCGGGGCGTCGCTGTGGGGTGACAAGCTGTCCGTCGCAGAGTCGCTGCTGGTCAAGGTGACAACGCGCGACGGAGTGGAGGGCTGGGGGGAGGCCTTCGGCTTTCGCGCCGTCGCTTCGGCCAAACTCGCCGTCGACGAATTGGTCGCGCCGCTCTGCATCGGCCAGGACGCCACCCGCATCCGGCCCCTGATGCTGGCGATCCAGAAGAAGCTGCACGTCTTCGGGCGCGGCGGCGCCCTGACCTACGCGCTCTCGGCGGTGGACATCGCCTTGTGGGATATCGCCGGCAAGCTCGCCGGCGCTTCGGTGTCTCAACTTCTCGGCGGCGGAGTCACCGCTATGCCCTGCTACGCGAGCCTGGCCTGCTATCACGACCCGCCGCTGGTGCGCGCTGCGGTCCGGCGGATGGTCGATGCCGGATTTCGGGTGCTCAAGCTGCATGAGGCAGACGTGGCGGCGATCCAGGCGGTGCGCGAGGAGGCCGGCCCCGACGTTGAGTTGATCGTCGACGCAGGCTGCCGGTGGACCCTGGCCGAAGCGCATGCCGTGGCACCGGAACTGGAGGCCGTGCGCCTTAAATTCCTCGAGGAGCCGCTCTGGCCGCCGGAGAATTTCGACGGACTGGCGGAACTGCGCAGAACCACCGGTCTCCCGATCGCGGCCGGTGAGAACGTTTCCACGCTGCTGGAATTCGAGCGCATGCTGGACGCTCGGGCGGTGGACTTCGTTCAGCCGAGCCCCGCCAAGATGGGCGGTATCACCGAGTTGTGCAAGATTTTTCCGCTCGCGGCGGCGCACAACATCCCGGTGATGACGCATTCCTTCTACGACGGGCCGGGTTTGCTCGCGGCGATCCACACGACGGCTGCACTGGGCAGCGCCGACGCCATGATCGAGTGGCGCTGGTTCGACGTGGAAGCGCAAGTTTACGCAGACGCCCTCACCCCGGCGGACGGCCGGATTTCGGTCCCGCACCGGCCGGGCCTGGGAATCGACCCCGATCCCGACGTCATCAGCGCCTACCGGTACGAAGACGCGCGTTGACGGCACCATACGTGGACGACGTGCAACACGGTATACGTGTCTGTGAATGTTTCTGTCCGCCTCGATGATCGGCTCGTCGAGCGGCTGCGGCTACGTGCCCGCGCGGCGGGTGAGAGCCTGTCTGACCTTCTCCGTCGCTACGCCGAAGAAGGCGCTCGCAGGGACGAACATCCGCTGATCACGTTCCGTGACGGCCCCACCGGTCGACGTGCTGGGGTTGTGAACAGTTGGCGGAATACTGAGCGGTAGTGAGCGTATGAACGTTCTAGTGAGTGTGCTGGTGGGGTGAATCTGACGGAGTGGGCGCGGTCGCAGGGGGTGCATCCGCAGACGGCGTACCGCTGGTTTCGGGAGGGTCGGGAGGAGATGTTGCCGGTTCCGGCGGTGCGGGTGAACGAGCGCACTGTGCTGGTTTCGCCGGATGTGTCTGCGGTGCCGGCGCTGACCGCGTTCGGGTTGTATGCGCGGGTCTCCTCGCATGATCAGAAGGCTGATCTGGATCGTCAGGTTGCTCGGCTGACCGGCTGGGCCGCGGAGGCGGGCGGGACAGTGGTGCGGGTGGAGGCTGAAGTCGGGTCCGGGATGAACGGGTCACGGGCGAAGGTGCGCCGGCTGCTGGCTGATCCGAAGGTGACCACCGTGGTGGTGGAGCATCGAGACCGGTTGGGGCGGGTGAACACTGAGCTGGTTGAGGCCGCGTTGTCGGCGCATGGCCGCCGGTTGGTGGTGCTGGATGCTGGTGAGGTGACCGATGATCTGGTGCGCGACATGGTGGAGGTGCTCACAAGTTTCTGCGCGCGGCTCTACGGCCGGCGCAGCGCCCGAAACAGAGCGTCAAGGCGGTCGGGTGCGCGCAGCGTGACATCGGCCCGGCCGCGGTTGTCGGTGGCCGATGCAATGATCGCGGCCATGGGTAAGGCCGCGGAGAAGATCGAGCGTGTCAGGTTGTCCACGCTCAAACAGCGGAGTGTGACCGGCCGGGTCGGCGTGACCGGAGCCCGCTGGCTCATCGGTGAGCGGGTGCTCGACGCTATTGCCGGCCAGTACCGGTGTCTGGCAGCACAGTGCGCCCGCCAACAGGCATACCGCTGATGGCCCTGCGCGTGATTGCTGATCCGTTTGTCGCCGCTGCGCCGTCTGGTGCGCGGGTGCGGACCCGGTTGCGCGTCAACGACACTGATGCGGCGGTGCTCACCGAAGTTGGTGGTTTCCTGGGCTCGCTTGCCGGTCGTGACCTGGCCGCGCGGTGCCGGGAGGGCCGGTTGGATGCCAAAGGTGAAGCGCGGTCGCGTCAGAAGCGGAAGAAGGCGTTGACGAGCGAGTCGTCGTCGCGGTCGGCGGGGGCGATCACCCGCACCAGCGAGGACCAGTTCCGGTTGGCAGAACAGAACCTGTGGGCGCAACGCGCCAGCCTCGCCGCGCGGATACGAACCATCACGGCCCGTTTGGCTGCCCCGGTCGGCGGTCGGGCCGGCACCGGTAAGAAGGCGGTGCGCGGGTATGCCAGCAAGTCGCAGCGGCACGAAAACAATCCGGTTGCAAACGCTGACCACGCGTGCCGATGCGGTCGACGCCGACCTGATGGCCGGGACGGTTCATGTGGTGCGGGGCAAGAAAGCGTTGCTGCACAAACGCAATAACCTCGAATCCACGGGCCTCAGCCCGCAGCAGTGGCGCCAACAGTGGGCGGCGGCGCGGTTGTTTTTGACTGCTGACGGGGAGAAAGACAAAGCGTGGGGCAACGAAACAATCCGCTGGAATCCCGAGGAGCGGTGGCTGGAACTGAAACTCCCCACGCCGCTGACACATTTGGCGAACCGTCCCCACGGCCGGTACCGGCTCTCGTGTCCAGTCGAGTTCACCTACCGCGGTGAAGAGGTCGCCACACAAGCCGCTACCGGGGCGATCCGCTACGACATCAGCTGCGACCCCGACGAACCCGAATCGGGGCGCTGGTATGTGGATGCCTCCTGGAGGACCGTGCCGTCGCCTGCACGGTCGCTCGACGAGTTGCGTCAACACCCGGTCGTGGCGGTCGATGTCAACGACGGGCACCTGGCCGTCACCAGCGTCTGCCCGGACGGCAACATCCTCGGTACCGCCCGCACCCTCGACCTCGACCTGGCAGGACAATCGGCCACGACTCGTGACGGGCGGCTGCGGGCTGCGATCACCAACATCCTCACCCAAGCCAAGACTGTCGGCGCCAAAGCGATCGTGATCGAGGACCTCGACTTCGCCGACGCCCGAACACAGGGCCGCGAGAAGACCGGCAACCGGCCCAGCCGAGGACGAAAGGGCCGCCGATTCCGCCGGCAGATCGCCGGGATGCCTACCGCCAAATTCCGGGACCGGCTGACCCAGATGGCGGCCTCAAACACCGGGCTGGCGATCATCGTCGTCGACCCCGCCTACACGTCGAAATGGGCAGCACACTGGCTGGCCCCGATGAAAACCCATCATCCCCAGGCTTCCGGGCACCACGCAGCCGCGTTGGTGATCGGCAGACGCGGACTCGGTCACCGGGCCCGGCGTCGCGTGAACACGAACCCGCCCGCCCCAGCGGAGGCGACCCGGGTCAACAACCGCGACACCAGGACAACCCCGGCAACCCAGCGAGCACCCAGGAAACCCGCCACCCCACGAGGCAACCGGCAGCCGGCAGGCACCAAGACCAGACGTACTCACAGGACCACGGCGAGAATCCAGGCGACCCACGACCGTTCGGGGCCGCCCACCGGACGAAACTCAGTATCGCTCAGTGTCTAGGAACGGTAATCGGCGGGCCCGATGTCTGGGAGATCGCCATGTGGCTCGATGACCTCGGGCCGGTCCGGGATCCGGCGGCCGAACTTGCCGCTGATGGGGTGATCTCCCGTGCGTACATCGACGCCGCGCTGGCCTACCGGGTCGTCTATCCGGAAGAAATCCAGGCTCGCATCGATCTGCATCGCAGCGAAACAGCCGCCGGCGACGCGCGGTGAAGATCCTTCATCGCGCTGTCGTCCCGGTTCTCCCGACGGCCGTTCGGAATCGCTCCCCTGGTGGGCGCGGTCAAAGCGGTCGGCGACGAGGAACTTGAGCACAGCATGGTCTACCTCACGCGTGCCGTACCGGACGAATGATCGACGCGAACACGCGGCGAGCCCCCGCGACCCCGGACGGATTTTTTTGCGATCCGTGGCCCGGCTGCCGACCCGGACGAGTCGGCGCCTTCGGCGGTTAGCCATCATTGCTTCAGGAGGTTTGCGGGTGGCTTTCTGGCGGACTATCAGATTCGGCGTGCTCAGTTTCATCGTGGCCGCCACCCTGGGTGCGTTTCCGGTTGCCGCGTGGGCGAACCCGATGCCGGGAATGGAGGTTCTCGACGAAACCAGCAGCTGTACTGCCGGCTTCGCCGCTGAGGGTGGTGGCGGCACCTATTATCTGCTGACCAGTGGGCACTGTGACTCCGGCGACGGCTCGGTGTGGGTGGACGGCAACGACAATCGGCTCGGCAGGATCCTCAGTAGCGAGGACAACGGTGGTGACCGCGACACGGCCGCCATCTTGCTGTCCCCGGCCGTTGGTATACCCAGCGGGGACGTCGCCGGACGCCGGGTTCGCGGCGTGCTGCACCCCGACCAGATCGTTGTCGGGATGACGCTGTGCAAGCTGGGTGCCCAGACCGGTGAGACCTGCGGTGACGTCACCGCCGTCGACGGCAATGTGGTCGAGGCGAACGTGTTCAGCATCGAAGGCGACAGCGGCAGCCCGGGCTTCGTCGTCAACCCGGACGGCAGCGCCAGCGCCGTCGGCATCCTGTCGGGCGGCCCCGACGGCGACGAATCGAAGAGCTATTTCGTCCTCGTCGGCCCAGTGCTGTCGCAGTGGGGCCTGCGCCTGCTGCCCTGACCGACCTCCGCCCTCGCAGCTAAGGTCTGAAGCCCGGAGTCGGCTAACAATGATATAGCACAATCTGTGCTACCGTTGGGTCGTGGAAGTGGAAGCGATAGGAATCCGAGAATTGCGCCAGCACGCGTCGCGATATCTCGCGCGGGTGGAAGCCGGCGAGGAACTCGCCGTCACCAAC
>NZ_JBYCLE010000373.1:0-2237 GCF_057473765.1 Mycobacterium sp. TH-M106
GACTCGAACCCCTGACCCCCACACTGCCAGTGTGGTGCGCTACCAGCTGCGCCATAGCCCCGTGAAGCTGCCCATCGAAGCTACACCACCGCAAACCGGCGTTCAACGCCGCCGGTTGGACGGGTAGGGGCTGCCTGCAGGCGGTCGCGGGTCTGCCGTGTCATCCACACGCGTTGCGGATCGGTCCCGACGGCTTAGGGTCTGCGCAGCGGGTCGAATTCACGCAGCACCGCGGACTGTTTGCCGGTGCTGATCTGCTCGGCCAGCAGCCGCCCAGTCGCCGGTCCGTGCGTCATACCCCACATGCCGTGGCCGCCGGCGACATAGACGGTCCGCGCCGACACCTCCCCAACCACCGGACGACCGTCCGGGCTCACCGGACGCGGGCCGACCCACACCTCGTCGCGTTCGTCCCAGCGCACCCCCGCCAGCAGTGGGCGCGCCGCGTCGACGATGGCCTCGACCCGCGCCGCGACGGCCGGGGCGTCGGGGTCGCGGAACTCCATCGTGCCCGCGACCCGCAGTTTGTCGCCCAACGGCGTACAGGCCACCCGGGCGTCCGGCAGGTAAATCGGACCGGGGACCGGACTGTCCACCGGCACCGTGAAGGAGTAGCCGCGCCCGGCCTGCACCGGCACCCGGACCCAGCGCTTCGCCAACCGGGACAGCCAGGCGCCGGTGGCGATGACCGCCACCGGCGCGGTCACCGTCCGACCGTCGCGGGCGCTCACCGTGACGCCGTCTCCAGCGGGAACCACGTCGGCGACGTCCATGGTGTGCAGCTGCGCCCCGCGTTCGACGACGGCGCGGCCCAGCGCGGTCACGAAGTGCCCGGGGTTGACGAAACGCTGACCACCGATCTGGACCGCGTAGCTCACCGCGCCCGACGCCAGCGGCACCTGCTCGCGAACGGCCGCCCCGGTCAACTCCGTGGTGGACACCGGCTGGCCCGCGGCGGAGAACCGCCGCAGCTCGTCCAGGGTCCGCTCGGCCTCGGCCGCCGAGCGGAACAGCGCGGTGATCGGCGCCTCAGTGAGCGCCGCGTCGACCCCGTTGTCCACCAACACGTCGTAGGCTTCCAGGCACTCGGCGTTCAGCGGTAGGTTTGCCCGCACCGCGCGGCGCCACGAGGATCGTCGGGAGTGTGCTGCGAAGCGGAGCAGAAACTTCCACACCGCCGGGTCGGCGGTAGGTGAGATCTGCAGCGGCGCAGTTGAACTCAGCATCGATCGCAGGCCGAAACGCAGGTTGTCGGGCTCGTTGAGCGGGATGGCCAACGCCGGTGAGATCCAGCCCGCATTGCCCCAGGAGGAACCGGCCGCCACGCCGCTGCGGTCGACCACGGTGACGTCGACACCGCGCTCCTGCAGGAACCAGGCTGTCGACAAACCGACGATGCCCGCTCCCACCACAACCGCGGACCGCGGTGCACCGTCGAAACGGTTGGTGTTGACCATCACTCCATGCTAGTGCGGCGATTCCGTGCGGCGGTTGCTCCGATGGCCGAGAAGCTCAGCCCTGTTCGGCCGCCGCGCCAAGCGGGGCCCCAACCGGACTCCGCGGCTGCTCGACGCGTTCAGCAGCCGATCGGGCCCCGTCACCCGCGGCGGGTGACCCTTGGGCATCCACGACCGAGGCAGCGGCGGGTGCCCGCGTTTCCGGCGCGACCATCCAGCCGGCCGCCGCCACCAGCAGAACCGCGCCGCTGACAACGAAACTCCACCCGAAGGACAGCTGCTCGGCGATCATCCCGACCGCAGCCGAG
Source organism: Mycobacterium sp. TH-M106 (assembly GCF_057473765.1). Classification (NCBI taxonomy): domain Bacteria; kingdom Bacillati; phylum Actinomycetota; class Actinomycetes; order Mycobacteriales; family Mycobacteriaceae; genus Mycobacterium; species Mycobacterium sp. TH-M106. Next base: position 1,766 of record NZ_JBYCLE010000373.1, read on the forward strand.
CCGGTGATCGCCCCGAGATCTGCCATCATCTGGAAAGTCGCCACCGCGGTGCCGGCCCGGGCCTGGTTGCCGATGATATCGGCGATCACGGCCTGCTGCGGCGCGCTGTACATGCCCAGCGCCACACCGGTCAGAAATGCCGCGACCATGAATGCTGGCACCGATGACGTCGCTCCGAGCAGCATCGTCGCAACCCCGGACACCACCAGCCCGGTGATGAGCGGACCTCGCCGGCCCATCCGGTCGGACAGGTAGCCGCTGGGGATCACCGCGCAGACGTTGCCGATCGCGATCGTCGCCAGCACCAGACCCACAACTCCCGGGCCACGGCCCAGGACCTCGGTGACGAACAACGGCACCAGCGCGACCCGCAAGCCGAACACCGACCAGCCGGTGGCGAAGTTCGACAGCAACGCCGACCGGTACGCCGGATGGCGCATCGCGACCCGCAGCGGCACCGTGGGTTCCACCG
>NZ_JBYCLE010000374.1:0-7510 GCF_057473765.1 Mycobacterium sp. TH-M106
CTCGCTCGTCACCCCGGTCGACGCGGAGTTTCGGGTCGGCACCATGGGGCTGGGCTGGGATTCCGAGGCACAGACCGTGGTGGTCGAACTGCTGGCCGTCACCGACACCGAATTCGACGCGTCGGTGGTGCTCGACGACACCGAGGAGGGCCCGGACGCGGTGCGGGTGTTTCTGACGCCGGAATCGGCGCGACAGTTCGCCAGCCGCACCAGGCGGGTCATCTCGGCGGGCCGGCCGCCATGCCCGCTCTGCGACGAGCCGCTGGATCCCGCGGGGCACATCTGCGTCCGCACCAACGGCTACCGACGCGGTGCGCTGGGGGGGGCCGACGGTGAGGCCAGTGAGTCCGGGCTTTGACGATCGTGCGGTGTTGCGACGGGGGCAGCTCACCATCCTGGGCCGCATCCGCTCGGCGAGCAACGCCACCTTTCTGTGTGTGTCGACGCTGGACGGGCACCGGGCGCACTGCGTCTACAAGCCGGTCTCCGGCGAACAACACCTGTGGGACTTTCCGGACGGGACACTTGCCGGCCGTGAACTCAGCGCCTACCTGATCTCGGTCCACCTGGGCTGGAACATTGTGCCCTACACCATTATTCGTGACGGACCAGCCGGTATCGGCATGTTGCAGCGGTGGATCGACCAGCCCGGTGACGATACGGACACCCCGGACTCGGCCGCGAAAGCGGGCTCTGCGGCCTTGGACCTCGTGGACCTGGTCCCCGCCGGCAAGCTGCCGGCCGGCTATCTGGGGGTGCTGCAGGCCCGAGACTACGTCGGTGATCCGGTCGCACTGGTGCACGCCGACGATCCCATGTTGCAGCGCATTGCGGTGCTCGACGTGTTGATCAACAACGCCGACCGTAAGGGCGGCCACATTCTGCGCGGACTCGACGGCGGCGTCTACGGCGTCGACCACGGGTGCTGCCTGCACGCCGAGGACAAGCTGCGCACCGTGCTGTGGGGCTGGGCCGGCCAGCCCGTCGACGCCGACATCTTGAGCGCGGTGGCTGCGCTGGCCGGCGCGCTGACCGGCCCGCTGGCCGTTGCCTTGAAGCCGCACCTGACCGCCGGGGAGATCGCAGCGCTTCGCCGGCGCGCCCGCGGGCTGCTCGATCACCCGGTGATGCCCAGCCCTAACCGGCAGCGCCCCATTCCCTGGCCGGCGTTCTGACCGCACTGGGTGACTTCCGGCATCCGCTCATGGTCGGTAGCATCGCTGCCGTGCAGCAGGACGGTGTGAAAGCACGGGTGGTGGGCCAGCATCAGATCGTCGGATTATTTGAACACCTGATCGAAAACCAGGGGTGAGGGCGTGGCGCTGATCGACGCTGCGCTGGCCGCCGACCTAGCCGCCGACGCCGGCAAACTGTTGCTGGCGGTGCGCGACGAGGTGGGGTTCGACGATCCGGGCCGGCTCGGCGACACCGGCGACCGCCGCTCCAACGCGTTGATCCTCAACCGGTTACGCGCGGAGCGCCCCCACGACGCGGTGCTGTCCGAAGAAACCCCCGACGATCTGGACCGGTTGGGTGCCGACCGGGTGTGGATCATCGACCCGCTGGATGGCACCCGGGAGTTCTCTATGCCGGGCCGTGACGACTGGGCGGTGCACATCGCACTGTGGCAGCGAGGTAACTCTGGCGGCGGGGACGGTATCACCGACGCCGCGGTGGCGTTGCCGGGCCTTCATAACACCGTCTACCGCACCGACACGGTGACCGTCGGCGCGGCCCCGGCCGGAGTCTCGAACACCGTGCGGGTGGCGGTCAGCGCCACTCGGGCACCGGCGATTGTGCGCCGCATGCAACAGATCATGCCCATCGAGGCGGTGCCCCTCGGGTCGGCTGGTGCCAAGGCGATGGCGGTGGTGCGTGGCGACGCCGACGCCTATCTGCACGCCGGCGGCCAGTGGGAGTGGGACTCGGCGGCACCGGCGGGGGTGGTGCTGGCCGCCGGCATGCACGCGTCCCGGCTGGACGGGTCGCCGCTGCGCTACAACCAACCCGACCCGTATCTGCCCGACCTGTTGATCTGCCGGCGGGATGTGGCGGCGCCGCTGCTGGCGGCGATCCGGCAGGCCGCGGGCTGATCGCCGGGAGCCTTAGAGTCGACGGTATGGACTCGTGGTCGGCGCCGCCCGTTCCGGGGATGCCCGGGCGAGGTCCGGCGCTGCGCCTCTACGACACCGCCGACCGGCAGGTCCGCCCGGTGTCGCCGGGTCAACCCGCGACCATGTACGTCTGCGGGATTACGCCGTATGACGCCACCCATTTGGGCCACGCCGCCACCTATCTGGCGTTTGACCTGATCCACCGGATCTGGCTGGACTGCGGGCATCGGGTGAACTACGTGCAAAACGTCACCGATATCGACGATCCGCTGATCGAGCGGGCCCGCCGCGACGGCCTCGACTGGCGTGACCTCGCTTCCGACCAGGTTGCGCTGTTTCGCCAGGACATGACGGCGCTGCGGGTGCTGCCTCCGCAGCACTATGTGTCGGCGACCGAGGCCGTCGACGAAGTCATCGAACTGGTCGAAAAATTGCTGGCCTGCGGGGCCGCCTACGTCATCGACGACAGCTACCCCGACGTCTACTTCCGTGCCGGCGCCACCGAGCAGTTCGGCTACGAATCCGGTTACGGCCGTGACAGGATGCTGGAACTGTTCGCCGAGCGCGGCGGCGACCCGGACCGGCCCGGCAAAACCGACCGGCTCGATGCCGTGCTGTGGCGCGGCGCCCGGCCTGGTGAACCCAGCTGGCCGTCGCCGTTCGGGCCGGGCCGGCCGGGCTGGCACGTCGAATGCACGGCGATCGCGCTGAGCCGTCTCGGCGCTGGCCTTGATATCCAGGGCGGCGGATCTGATCTGATCTTTCCCCATCACGAGTTCTCCGCAGCGCACGCCGAATCGGTGACCGGGGAGCGGCGATTCGCTCGCCATTACGTGCACGCCGGGATGATCGGCTGGGACGGCCACAAGATGTCGAAGAGTCGTGGCAACCTGGTGCTGGTGTCGGCGCTGCGTGCCGAGGGCGTCGAGCCCGCGGCGATCCGGCTGGGCTTGCTTGCCGGGCATTACCGCGCCGACCGGTGCTGGGACGCGCAGTCGGTCGATGACGCCAACGCCCGACTGCACCGGTGGCGCACCGCGGCCGCACTCCCCACCGGCCCGGCCGCCGCCGACGTGATCGCCCGGGTGCGCCGCTACCTCTCCGACGACCTGGACACCCCCAAGGCGCTCGCCGCACTCGACGGCTGGGTCGGCGACGCGCTGGAGTACGGCGGTCACGACACCGTCGCCCCGACGCAGGTGGCCGCCGCGGTGGACGCGCTGCTGGGCATACCGCTGGTTGGGGTAGGTTCGCACGCATGACTTCCGTCTCTTCAAAAGTTGTGTTCATTACCGGCGGCGCGCACGGAATCGGCGGGGAGGTGGCCCGGCGACTGCACAGCAGGGGGGCGAAGCTGGTGCTGACTGACCTGGACGGGTCTGCGCTCCAACAGCTCGCCGCCGAGCTGGGCGAGGATCGGGTCCTGACCGTGGTCGCCGACGTGCGTGACCTTCCGGCGATGCAGTCTGCCGCCGCGCAGGCCGTCGAGCGCTTCGGCGGCATCGATGTGGTGGTGGCCAACGCCGGGATCGGCAGCTACGGGTCTGTGCTGGGAGTGGACCCCGAGGCCTTCAAACAGGTGATCGACGTCAACTTGCTGGGGGTGTTCCACACCGTGCGGGCCACGTTGCCGGCGGTCATCGAACGGCGTGGCTACGTGTTGATCGTGTCTTCGTTGGCGGCCTTCGCGCCGTCGCCGGGGATGACGCCCTACACCGCGTCGAAGGCCGGCGTCGAGCAGTTCGCCAATGCGCTGCGGATGGAGGTCGCCTATCAGGGTGTGGCCGTCGGTTCGGCCCACATGTCCTGGGTCGACACCGCGCTGGTGCGTGACGCCAAGGCGGACATGTCGGCCTTCTCCGGCCTGCTCGCGGCGCTGCCGTGGCCGATGAACAAGACCACCTCAGTGGGTGCCTGTGCGGAGGCGTTCGTCGCCGGCATCGAACGCCGAAGCACCCGCGTCTACTGTCCGCGGTGGGTGGGGGTGTTCCGCTGGCTCCGGCCGGTGGTGTCCACCCGGGCTTTGGAGTCCAGAACGGAGAAGATCACCCCGCGGCTGCTGCCGCTGATGGACAGCGAAGTCGCGGCGCTCGGTCGCTCCATCAGTGCCTACACCGAGTCGATAGAGAACTCGTGATTGTCAACCCCGCGACCCCCCGTCACCCGTCCCCCCCGCGTTGAGATTGCGGTGTGGGTCGTGGATCGGTGCGAAACCACAGCCCTGAACGCAATCTCAATTGTCCGTGTGCCGACTTGTCACCGCCCGAAGCCCGGCCGTCGCCGGCGCAGATAGCGCTCGAACTCGGCAGCCAGCGCGTCGCCGTCGACTTTGCTCAGCGCGTCGTGCAGGTCGACCTCGGCGTCGCCGCGCTGTTCCAACGAGGCGACGTAGTCGGTGATCTCGTCGTCTTCGCTGGCCATGGCGGTGACCGCCTGCTCCCACTCCTCGGCCTGCACGGGCAGGTCGCCGAGCGGCACCTCGACATCGAGCACATCCTCGACGCGCCGCAGCAGCGCCACCGTCGCCTTCGGGTTCGGCGGCTGGGACACGTAGTGCGGTACCGCCGCCCAGAACGTCACCGCCGGGATGCCGGCCGCTACGCAGGCATCCTGGAAAACCCCGGTGATGCCGGTGGGGCCTTCGTAGCGGGTCTCGGTCAGACCGAACCGTTGTGCGGACTCCGGCGAGTACGCCGCCCCCGACACCGGCACCGGCCGGGTGTGCGGTGTGTCGGCCAGCAGCGCCCCCAAGATCACCACGGTGTCCACGTTCAACTTGTTGATGATCGTCAGCAGCTCAGCGCAGAAGGTGCGCCAGCGCATGTTCGGTTCCACTCCGTGCATCAGCACGACATCGCGGTCGCTCCCCGGCGGGCGGCAGTGCGAGATGCGCATCGAGGGCCACACCAGCTCGCGGGTGACCCCGTCGACCTGGCGGATCACCGGACGGTTCACCTGGTAGTCGTAGTAGGCCTCGTCGTCGATCTCGACGATCAGCCTGGCCGCCCAGACGGCGTTGAGATGCCCCACCGCGTCGCTGGCCGCGTCGCCCGCGTCGTTCCACCCCTCGAACGCCGCCACCACGACGGTGTCATGCAACTCCGGCAGTGCAGTCGGTTTGTCCGAGTCGTCCGGTGCGGTCACAACGTCAGGGTAAGGCCTGGGTCAGCCCTGCGGCGCCCGAGTGCAGCCGGATCGGTTCGATAGACCGGCTACGCTTGCTGGTCTTATGGGAACGTTGCGCGCCGTGCTCTGGGATATGGACGGCACGCTGGTCGAGTCCGAGAAGCTGTGGGACATCTCGATGAGGGCGTTGTCTGCGCGGCTGGGCGGTGAACTCACCGCGGAGGCACGGGCGGCGACGGTCGGCGGCTGCGCGGATACCACCATGCGCATCGTCTACGACGACTTGGGCCTGCAACCCGATCCCGCGGCGATGGCGGCGTCGGCTCAGTGGTTGCACGACTACACCGCAGAGCTGTTCGACGCCGGGCTGCCCTGGTGCGACGGCGCTTTTGAGTTGCTGGACTCACTTGCCGAACAAGGCATCCCGATGGCGTTGGTGACCAACACGCCACGGTCGTTGGCCGAGCGAGCGCTCGACAGCATCGGGCGGCGCTACTTCACCGCGGTGGTCTGCGGAGACGAGGTGGCCCGGGGTAAACCGGCGCCGGACCCGTACTGGCGCGCGGCCGCACTGCTCGGCATGGACCCTGGGAGCTGCCTTGCCGTAGAAGACTCATCCACCGGTGCCGCCGCGGCCGAAGCAGCGGGCTGTCAGGTTCTGGTGGTGCCCAATGCGGTCGCGGTGCCGGGAAGCCCGCGCCGGCACCGTGTCGCGTCACTGGCCGGTCTTCGCGTCGCCGATCTTTGCGACATCCACACGCGGTTGTCCAGGTGGTGACTTTCTCGGTCCTGCGCGACGCGCTCGGCTCAAAACCGCCGTGACTTTGCCTGGCCCCGCGTGACACAATCGCTGGCCGTGAAGACCTTCGAGGATCTGTTCGCCGAGTTGGGTGAGCGTGCCGCCACCCGGCCGCCCGGCAGCGCCACCGTGGCCGCGTTGGACGCCGGCGTACATGCGGTGGGCAAGAAGGTCCTCGAAGAAGCCGGCGAGGTATGGCTGGCCGCCGAACACGAGCCCGACGACGCATTGGCCACCGAGATCAGCCAACTGCTCTATTGGACGCAGGTATTGATGATCACCCGCGGGCTGACGCTGCACGACGTGTACCGGAAGCTCTGATCGGCGATGCTGCGTGTCGCAGTTCCCAACAAGGGGGCACTGAGCGAACCGGCCGCCGAGATCCTGGCCGAAGCCGGTTACCGGCGCCGCGCCGACTCGAAGGATCTCACTGTCGTCGACCCGGTCAACAACGTTGAATTCTTCTTCCTGCGGCCCAAGGACATCGCCATCTACGTAGGGTCCGGAGAACTCGACCTCGGCATCACCGGACGGGACCTGGCCCGTGACTCCCAGGCACCGGTGACCGAGCGGCTGGCGCTGGGCTTCGGATTGTCGAGCTTCCGCTATGCCGCGCCGGCCGGGCGTGACTGGACCGCGGCGGATCTGGCCGGCATGCGGATCGCCACCGCTTACCCGAACCTGGTTCTCAGCGACTTGGCCGCCAAGGGTGTCGAGGCGACCGTCATCCGGCTGGACGGTGCAGTGGAGATCTCGATCCAGCTCGGGGTGGCCGACGCCATCGCCGACGTGGTCGGATCCGGCCGCACCCTGAGCACCCATGACCTGGTGGCCTTCGGCGAGTCACTGTGTGACTCGGAGGCGGTGCTGATCGAAGGGGACGGTCCGAACGACCGCGGTGCGGCGATTGAAGCGTCGTCGGCGCGCGACCAGCTGGTCGCCAGGGTGCAGGGGGTGGTGTTCGGCCAGCAATACCTGATGCTGGACTACGACTGTCCACGCTCGGTGCTCGACGACGCCACCGCGATCACTCCGGGCCTCGAGTCACCGACGATCGCCGCACTCGCCGACCCGGACTGGGTCGCGGTCCGGGCGCTGGTGCCGCGTCGGGACGTCAACGCGATCATGGACCAACTCGCCGCTATCGGAGCCAAGGCCATCCTGGCTTCGGACATCAGGTTTTGCCGATTCTGATCGCCCACCGGCGGACCGTCGGCGTGCTAGCGTCCCAACGATGACGCAGACCCTCGTGCTGTTGCTCGCCCTGTCGATCGGTGTCGTCGCCGGGCTGCGGGCCCTGGCCGCGCCGATGGCCGTCGCCTGGGCCGCTCTGCTGCGGTGGATCAACATGGACGGTACGTGGGCGTCGTGGCTCGCTCACTGGACTACCTTCCTGAGGTCAGCGCTTTTGGATGAGGCGTTGATGCACCCGAGGTGCCACCAGGTCACTGCCCGGCTCGCTTGACGCGGT
>NZ_JBYCLE010000375.1:0-2259 GCF_057473765.1 Mycobacterium sp. TH-M106
TAGCTTGCTTTCGATGTCCCCGACAAGGAGGTTCGTATGGAGATCAACGGCAAGAAGGTGATCGTCATCGGCGGCGCCTCGGGCATGGGCCGGGCCACCGCCGAACTGCTCAGCGCACGCGGTGCGCAGGTCACGGTGCTCGACCGCGAGGGTTCCGATGGCAAGGAGGTCGCGGCCGGGCTGGGCGGCGCGTTCCATCCGGTCGACGTCACCGACTTCGACGGCACCGAGCAGGCGCTACAGACCGCGGTCGACGAGCTAGGCGGGCTGCACGTCGTGGTCACCACCGCCGGGGGTGGTATCGCCAAGCGGACCTTGTCCAAGTCCGGTCCGCATGATCTCGAATCCTTCCGCTCCGTCATCGATCTCAACCTCGTTGCCACGTTCAACATCAGCCGGCTGGCCGCTTGGCACATGAGCCGCAACGAACCCGAGGATCCCGAGACGACCGGCGAACGCGGTGTCATCATCAATACCTCGTCGATCGCGGCCTTCGAGGGCCAGGTCGGCCAGATCGCCTACACCGCCGCCAAAGCCGGCATCGCCGGCATGTGCCTGACCATGGCGCGCGACCTCGGGTCGCTGGGCATCCGGGTGCTGGCTATCGCACCGAGCCTGTTCGCGACCGGGCTCACCAAAGGCATCCCGGAGGAATTCGCCAAGACCCTGACCAAAGACGCGGCGTTTCCGCGCCGCCTGGGCCGTCCCGAGGAGTACGCGAAACTGGTCACTGCCATCGTCGACAATCCGATGCTCAACGGGCAGTGCCTGCGGCTCGACGCCGGCCAGCGGTTCGCGCCCAAGTGAGCGCGTCGCGCGGCTTTGGCTACGCTCAACGCACCGGAGTATCCAGGAGGCCTTGATGGGTATCGCCCTGACCGACGACCATCGCCAGCTCGCCGAGGTGGCCCGCGGATTCCTGACCGCGCAGAAGGCCCGCTGGGCGGCGCGCGAGCTGCTGGACGCCGCCGACGAGGCCCGCCCGCCGTTCTGGGGTGAACTCGCCGGGCTGGGCTGGCTTGGCCTGCACATCGACGAGCACAACGGCGGCTCCGGCTTCGGGCTGCCCGAACTCGTGGTGGTGATCGAGGAGCTGGGCCGGGCGGTGGCGCCGGGACCGTTCGTGCCGACGGTGATCGCCTCGGCGGTGATCGCCGCCAACGGCACCGCCGAACAGCGCGACCGGCTGCTGCCCGGGCTGATCGACGGCACCGTCACCGCCGGTATCGGCCTGGCCGGCCAGGTCAACAGGGACGGCGGAACCGCCGACGGCGCAGCCGGCATCGTGTTGGGGGCGGGACTGGCCGACGTCTTGCTGCTGGCCGCCGGCGACGACGTGCTGGTGCTGGAGCGGACCCGGCCCGGGATATCGGTTGACGTACCCGACAACCTGGACCCGACCCGGCGCTGCGGGCGGGTCAGCCTGGCAAACGTCGTCGTCACCGCCGACGACGTCCTGGCCGGTGCCCGGGAATCGGCGCTGGCCCGTGCACGCACCCTGCTGGCCGCCGAAGCGGTCGGCGGCGCGGCCGACTGCGTGGAGGCAGCCGTCGCCTACGCCAAGGTGCGCCAGCAGTTCGGGCGGACCATCGCCACGTTCCAGGCTGTCAAGCACCACTGCGCGAACATGCTGGTCGGCGCGGAGTCGGCTACCGCCGCGGTGTGGGATGCCGCCCGCGCCGCCGGTGAAGACGAAGAGCAGTTCCGACTCGCCGCTGCGGTGGCCGCCGCGCTGGCGTTTCCCGCCTACGCGCGCAACGCCGAACTGAACATCCAGGTGCACGGCGGCATCGGCTTCACCTGGGAGCACGACGCCCACCTGCAGCTGCGGCGCGCCCTGACGCTGCGTGCACTGTTCGGCGGCGACGCGCCCGCGCTCGACGTGTTCGAGCGCACCGCGGCCGGTGTCAGCCGCGCCGGCAGCCTGGATCTGCCGGCTGAGGCTGAGGAACTGCGAACCCGAATTCGCGCCGACGCCACCGAGATCGCCGCACTCGACGGCGACGCACAGCGGGACCGGCTGATCGCGACCGGGTACGTGATGCCGCACTGGCCCAAACCCTGGGGCCGGGCCGCCAGCGCCGTCGAGCAGCTGGTGATCGAAGAGGAGTTCGCCGCCGCGGGCATCAAACGGCCGGACTACTCGATCACCGGGTGGGTGATCCTGACGCTGATCCAGCACGGAACCGATTCGCAGATCGAAAGATTCGTGGAAAAGGCGCTGCGCCAGGAGGAGGTCTGGTGCCAGCTGTTCTCCGA
>NZ_JBYCLE010000376.1:0-4815 GCF_057473765.1 Mycobacterium sp. TH-M106
CCGCGGAAGAAGTGGTTGAAACCGACCTCGTAGAGCGACGCCGACGAGGCGTACGTCGAGATATGACCACCCACGCCGACGCCGGGCCGCTGTGCGCGATGCACCATGATGGCCGCGTTCCAGCGGATCCATCTCCGGAATCGACGCTCGATCTCTTCGTCGCCGGGAAACCACGGCTCCAGCTCGGTCGGGATGGTGTTGACGTAATCGGTCGACGTCAGCGCTGGGATGGCCACCCGCTGCTCACCGGCGCGTTCCAGCAGCCGCAGCATCAGGTAGCGGGCCCGCGCCGGCCCCGAGCGGGCCAGCAGTTCGTCGAAGGACTCCAGCCATTCCGCGGTCTCGTCCGGGTCGATGTCGGGCAGGTAGGACGCCACGCCCTCGCGGATCACCCGGACACGGTCGGATTCACCTGTGCTGCTTGGGCTTTTGGCCAGGTCATGGCTCACGAATTCGGTAGTCAACGGACTGCTCCTCGCTGGTGGTCCCTCCATCGTGCCGCATCGACACGGACCCGGTAACGTCAAACGCTGTGCTGAACGGATGGCACCCGCTCAGGTGGGTGGGGGTGCACGCCCGGACCGCTGCCTTGGTGGTCGGCATCGCCGCTGCGCTGGCGATGGGAGTCATCGGTTGCACCAATATCATCGGCGGCACGGCGGCCGTGGACACGTCAGCGGCACCCGCCTACCGCTCGTGGGTGTCCGAGTCGGTGTCGGCGTCGGCGGCGACGTCGAGCCTGCGCGAATCTCAGCGGCAGCAGACGCTGACCACGCGGGCGGTGCGGGGAGCGTGCGTGACGTTCGCAAAGACGAGCAGCGACGCCATCGAGACCGTCAACAAATACGTTTCCGCCCTCAACAAGGGTGGCGACACCGGCCCAACCGAGGGTCCGGCTGTCGACGCGCTCAACCACAGCGCCGACGAGGTCTCCCATGTCATCAACGACACGCTCTCACCCGAGCTGCACGACGCATTCAACTCCTACGTCGCCGCGGCGCGCGGGGTGGCCGACGCGATCGCCGGTCACGCGTCGACGTCGCAGTACAACTCCCGCACGGATCAGCTCAACACCGTCAGGGCGAGGGGGATGCAGCTGTGCAGGGCCTACTGAGAGTTACTAGGATGATCGATCCCTCGCGTGGGATACTGTCCTGCTGTGCGGCGGGGACACCGAGCGCACGATGCGCGGACGGTCGACGGCAAAAGGAGGAGTCGCACGGTGGTCGCGGCGGATAACGCGCCGAACTACGCTGGCAAACTGGGCATCCACAGCCAACAGGTTGTCCAGGAGTGGGGCTGGGACGAGGACACCGACGACGATATCCGCGCCGACGTCGAAGACGCCTGCGGCGAAATGCTCTACGACGCAGACACCGACGAGGTGGTCGACGTGGCGCTGCTGTGGTGGCGGGACGGCGACGGGGATCTGGTGGACACCCTGATGGACGCGATCGCCCCGCTGGCCGACGACGGCGTGGTCTGGGTGCTGACGCCGAAGACTGGTCGGCCCGGCCACGTGCTGCCTGCCGAGATCGCCGAGTCGGCGCCCACCGCCGGCCTGATGCCGACGTCGTCGGTCAGCCTCGGCGACTGGAGCGCCAGCCGCCTGGTGCAGCCCAAGATGCGCACCGGCAAGCGCTGACGCCGGTTTCACCCCGCTGACGCCGGCGTCACCCGCGCGAGCGTGCGAGTCCCCGGTCCGACACGCCGCGGGCTGACCGGGTTTGCGCACGCTCGCCGCGGGTCGTCTGCGTTTTGAGTGGCCGGCACCCCGCCGGGTAGCCTGCCCAGGGCGGGGCGCGTAGCTCAGTGGTAGAGCTCTGGTTTTACACACCAGCGGTCGGCGGTTCGATCCCGTCCGCGCCCACCAGTGTTAATGCAGGTCAAAGGCTTGTGGTTGGGTAATTGCATGCGAAAGCAAAACCTCCGTTGTATCCAGACGCTGGGCTGGCGAGCCGATCGGCGAAGGCGAGCACTGCCCGCATGACGGTGGTGAATTCCCGCGGTAGCGCAGCGCCAGCGGGTCCGAGGCCGACGCGGTAGGCGTCGTACGAACGGCCCCTCAGTTCGAGCAGGTTTCCGATCACCGACGACAAGGCGGCGACGTCGGTACCGCGGTGACTGGCCGTTGCGATCAGCGCGACGCGAGCATCGGAATGCGCGGTGGCCGGGTCACCGGTGAGGGTGTAGACGTCGGCATAGTCGCGCACCCGGGTGTTCGCCGACCCGAGACGGATCGCGGTGGCGATCTTCTCGGCCAGCACGGCCTCAAGCGGATAGCCGTTGCCGGTGTACATGCGGTAACAACTACTCCGCCTCGTTTCCGGTGCAGGTGTGACCGGTGTGGCCCGTCAGGGTCGTGTGCCGTCGTTAATCCGCGATCGAGCGTGCCGCTGCAGTGAGTTCGCTCGCACCGCGGCCGAGGAGAAGGCCGAGCGGGTTCTTCGCGAGCACGAGGCCACGACGACCGTGCCCGCTGAGTCTTTCGACGAGTTGCTTGCCGCGCTCGACGCTCCGCCGTCGCCGAATACCGCCCTTGCGCGGGCAGCGCACTGCGCCCGCGATGTGGTGACCCGCGACTGACCAGGATGCGCTTCCGCTGTCCCCAGCCGAATCGGGCGCGGCGGGCCGATCGAAATTCCGGCCGTTCTCCTTGCCCGGCTCGCCTTGTCGACATCCCTGCAGGGCCAAGGGTTGGGCGAGATTCTGGTCGCCGATGCACTGGCCCGCATCGTCGAGGTCACCAGCACGGTCGCCGCAAGGGTCGTCGTGGTGGATGCCTTGCACGAGCGTGTCGCCCGTTTCTACGAACCTCTCGGGTTTCGCCGCGTACCTGACAGCGTGCTCCTCGTCCAAAAAATCGCAAGTATCGAAGCGGCGCTCGCCCCACCGACGTGAGGATCACTGCCTGACGATCAAAACCCCCGTTGTGCTACGAGTGTGCCACGACGGGTAGTGCTGCGCCTGGTGTCAGGCGTGGGCGTGGGTGTGCAGTTCCTCAAGCCCGACCTGGTGCACATGCGGATGGGTGTGCTCGGTCCCGTCCTCGTGGGTGTGGGCGTGCTCGTGCTCCACGTGGTCGTGGTGGTGTGCGTCCGCGTGGTCGTGAGTGTGGGTCACCTCGCCGTGGCTGTGCTCGTGCGCATGCGGTTCGTCGTGGCCGTGGTTGTGGTGTGTCATGATTTTTCATCCCTTCATTCGTTGACTCGTCGGCCCTTGGAGACCAACGCCTGCTCGGCGACCGCCTGCAAGTTGCTACCGGTGCGGTGATGCGACGGCACTCCTGGGCCGGCATGCTCGGCGTTGAAAACGGCATCAGTGACCAGTTGGCACACGTGCTCGTTTTCCATGCTGTAGAAGATCGTGGTGCCCTCGCGCCGAGTGCGTACCAGTCGGGCCATCCGGAGCTTCGCCAGGTGCTGGGAGACCGACGCCGCTGGCTTGCCGACGTGTTCGGCGAGTTCAGTTACCGACAACTCTCGACTGGTGAGTGCCCATAACACCTGAACGCGGGTGGCATCGGCCAACATCCGAAACACCTCGACAACCAGATCGACTTGATCGTCGGGAAGCCGCGGAGCTTTATCGCTATCCGCATGCATACGCAGATAATAGCTTTTTGGTTCAGATGGTGTCAACCGTGGGTATGTAGCGCGCGATCAACGTCGGTTCGGTCGACGATCTGATCGTCAGCATCGGCGACTTGGACTACAGCGATCCCTTGGCTGCTACCCACTCTGTGGCTTGGCCCGTCACGGCGGCGATGCGGTCGTAATCGGCGTCGTAATGCAGCACCGTCGCCCCGCTCAGCTCCGCTGTCGCTGCGATAATCAGGTCGGGTAGCCGAAAGTGGCGGTGCTGGCTGGTGACGGCGAGCAGGTGGTGTACATCCAGGGCTCGGTTCATGGCCTCGGTGGTCACGTCGATCCAGCGGTGTCCGTGCAGCGCATCCCAGATGACCTCGTAGCCCTGGGGATCCGGGGCATTGTTGAGGTACTCCAGCGCGGCCAGCTGGCAGCCTGCGAGTCGTCCCGCCGCCAGGAGCGCCTCGAAGCGGCGACGGACGACGAGATGTCGACTCTGCAGGACGTAGACGGTGGTGTCGGCCAGGTAGACATCAGCGGCCATCAGAGCGCTTCGGGTTCGTGTGCGTCGTCTTCGAGTCGAGTCAAATCGCGGCCGGTGCCGTAGCGCCACGTGCTCGCCGAATCGGTGAAGTCCATCGCGACGCTGTCGAGGGCGGCGACGATCTTTCTGGCTTGGGTGCGTAGCGCGAAAGTGTGCAGCGCCGCGTTGATGGTTGCGACTTTGGTGGCGGTCCCAAGCACTTCTTGGGCGGCGTTGAGCCAGTCGTCATTGACGTCGACGGTGATTCGAGTCATGCCAGCCACGATACATCAGATTTCATGACACGAGCGCACCACAATCGGATGAATTACCGCACCATCAACTAACGCTGACGGTCACCATCACCGGCTGGCGAGAGTTCGGCGAATGCGCGGCATGACGTGCGCTGCCCATATCGGGTATTCGATCGCGTTGCGAGCCGCATCCCCATCGTCTCCTTGCACCGATTCATCGTGGCCACCGCGCTGGTACTGAAGGCACCGCTCGTGACCCGCGATGGTGCCATCCAAAACTCTGGCCTAGCCGAAACAGTCTGGTAGTCAACGGTAGTCATCCTCCTGTCGCCACGTGTTGATCAGAAACCCAAAGATGTCAACGGCAAGTGAAAACTGACCCCCTGGCGGCATCTGAAAATTGACCCCCTAGGCCCGGATGGTTGGTGGTTATTCTTCGGTGGTTCCGGCT
>NZ_JBYCLE010000377.1:0-11938 GCF_057473765.1 Mycobacterium sp. TH-M106
GGAAGTCCTCGCTCGAGCCGATGTCGTTGACGGCTACTTGCGGCGAGGTGACGGCGGGACTTGGCATATGGGGGGTTGCTCCGGACAGGTTGGGTCGTAGGGATGGCTTTGGGACGACTGTTGTTGGTGTTCTTCTCGTGCATGCTGCGGCCCGCGATCTGATCGTGAGCTACCCGTCGAGGCTACTTGACTAGTTGCACGCTGGACAAACCGGTCGGCACGGCCAGGGTTCCCGTGGGTTCCCGTCACGTTCGCGAGTGTGAAGCTATTGCGAGAAAACCGCCGAAGGTTCGCAAGGGCTTCACGTTCGTCGTCGTGGCGGTCCCAAGCCTCCGGGGCACCTATTGCGCCCTAGTGCGCCCTAGTGCGCCCTAGTGCGCTGCCGTGTGCCAACTGTCGCCGTAACCGACCGACACCTCCAGCGGCACGTCGAGCGGGTAGGCACCGCCCATCTTGTCGCGCACTAACGCCTCCAACTGCTCCTGCTCACCCTCGGCGACCTCGAACAACAGTTCGTCGTGGACCTGAAGCAGCATCCGGGAGGCTAACCCGGCCTGGTTAAGCGCGGCGTCCACGTCGATCATCGCCACCTTGATGATGTCGGCCGCACTGCCCTGGATCGGCGCGTTAAGCGCCGCCCGCTCGGCAGCGTCACGGACCTGCCGGTTGCCGCTGTCGAGTTCGGGCAGGTAGCGGCGCCGGCCTAACAAGGTTGACGTATAGCCATCTTTGCGGGCCTTGTCGACGACGGCGTGCAGATAATCTCTCACCCGGCCGAACCGGGCGAAGTAGGCGTCCATCTGGTCCCTGGCGTCTTCGGCGGAGATCTTGAGCTGCTGGGACAAGCCGTAGGCGCTCAACCCGTAGGCCAGGCCATACGACATCGCCTTGACCCGACGCCGCAGGTCGGGGCTTACCTCGTTAGGGGGCACGCCGAACGCCCGAGAGGCGACGAAGGAGTGCAAGTCCTCACCGGTGTTGAAGGCTTCGATGAGACCTTCGTCATGCGACAGGTGCGCCATGATGCGCATCTCGATCTGGCTGTAGTCGGCGGTCATTAACGCGGCGAAGGGGCCGTCGGGGCCGCGTCCCACCACGAACGCCTCCCTGATGAGCCGGCCTTCCTCAGTGCGGACCGGGATGTTCTGCAGGTTGGGCTCGGTGGAGGAGAGTCGGCCAGTCGCGGCAATCGTCTGGTTGAACGTGGTGTGGATTCGCCCATCGGCCCCCACCGCTTTCAGCAGACCATCGACGGTCACCTTGAGCCTGGTGGCGTCACGATGGGCCAGCAGGTGCTCCAGAAACGGGTGGCCGGTCTTTTCGAACAGTGACTGCAGCGCGTCGGCGTCGGTGGTGTAACCGGTCTTGGTGCGTTTGGTTTTCGGCATCTCGAGCTCGTCGAACAGCACCACCTGCAGCTGCTTGGGTGAACCGAGGTTGATCTGCTTGCCGATCACCGCATAGGCGGCCTCGGCGGCGTCGCGGATCCGGTCGCCGAACTGGTCCTGCAGTGCAGCGAGGCGGTCGACGTCGACGGCGATCCCGGTGGCCTCCATCCGGGCCAGCACCCGCTGCAGCGGCAGTTCCATCTCGGAAAGCAATGCGGCCGACTCGATGCGGGCCAGTTCGGCATCGAGCGCGGCAGCCAGATCGACGACCGCCCGGGCACGCAGTATCGCAGTCTGGGCAGCCTGCCCGTCCGTGGCATCGTCGATGCCTCCGATATCGTCAAGCAGCGAAAGTTGTTGGTCCTGAGCATTTTCCGCGCGAAGTTCACGACGCAGGTAGCGCAGCGACAAATCGTCGAGGCTGAAGCTGCGCTGCCCGGGCCGGACCAGGTAGGCGGCGAGCGCGGTGTCGGAGGTGACGCCGGCGAGTGTCCAGCCGCGTCCGGCCAGATCGTGCATGGCCAGCTTGGCCTCGTGCAGCGCCTTCGGCTTGCCGGGATCGGCGAGCCAGGCGCCCAGCGCGGCCTCGTCGCCGGCCGTCAGGGTAGTGGTGTCGACATAGCCGCCGGTGCCGTCCGCGGCAGCGATGGCCAGCGCGGTCGCGTCGCTGTCGTAGCTGAGGTGGGTGCCGACGACCGCCAGCCCGGCGCGGTGACCGGTTGGGCCATCGCCGGCATGCTCAGCCAGCCACGCCGCCACGGTTCCGGGCGCCAGCACGGTGCCGTGCACGTCGAATCCCGCATCGACCTCGGGCTCGACGGTGCTCAGCGTGTCGAACAGCCGGTCGCGCAGCACCCGGAACTCCAGTTCGTCGAAGATGCGGTGGATCTGCTCGCGATCCCACGGCTGCAGCCGCAGCGCGTCCGGCGTCTGGCTCAACGGCACGTTGCGGACCAAATCGGTGAGTTCCCGGTTGAGCAGTACGGAAGGCAGGTGGGCGCGCAGCGCGTCGCCGACCTTGCCGCGTACCGCGTCGGCGTGATCGACCAAGTTCTGCAGGGAGCCGTATTCGGCAATCCACTTGGCGGCGGTCTTCTCCCCCACCCCGGGGATGCCGGGCAGGTTGTCGCTGGGATCGCCGCGCAGCGCGGCAAAATCCGGGTACTGCTTAGGGGTAAGGCCGTATTTCTCCTCGACTGTCGCCGGGGTGAAGCGGGTCAGGTCGCTCACCCCTTTACGCGGGTACAGCACCGTCACGTCGTCGTCGACCAGCTGTAGCGAATCCCGGTCCCCGGTGACCACCAGCACCCGGTAACCTTCGTTCTCGGCCCGGGTGGCCAGCGTGGCAATCACGTCGTCGGCCTCGAAGCCGGGCTCGGCGAACACGGTGATGCCCAGCGCGGCAAGCACATCCTTGGTGAGGTCGATCTGACCGCGGAACTCGTCCGGGGCGGCCGAGCGGTTCGCCTTGTACTCCGGGTAACGCTCGGCGCGAAACGTCTGCCGCGACACGTCGAACGCCGCCGCCATATGCGTCGGGGCTTCGTCACGCAGCAGGTTGATCAGCATGGACGTGAACCCGTACACCGCGTTGGTGGTCAGCCCGCTCTGGGTTTTGAAGTTCTCCGCGGGCAGTGCGTAAAAGGCCCGAAACGCCAGCGAGTTTCCATCCAGCAGCAGCAGCGTCGGCCTGGCTTGGGTTTCTGCGGGGGCCTCCTTTGCCGCGTTCTTGGCTGGGCTCACGGCCTCAACTGTAGGCATCCGCCGGATAGCTGCGGCAGAACTGCAACACGTTTCAGTTTCTTGCCGGTGTTTCGGTAGGCTGGCCCGGTGCCAGCAGCAGCTACCCAGCCGGCGATCGACGGGTGGTTCGCCGCCGACGACTCCGGCCTGCCCCACCTGATCGGCGGCAAGTGCCCACAGTGCGGAACCTATGTCTTCCCGCCGCGGGAGAACAACTGCCCCAACCCGGCGTGCTCCGGCGACGTGCTGGAAGCTGTTGCGCTGTCACGGCGGGGCACACTGTGGAGCTACACCGAAAACCGCTACCCACCACCGGCCCCGTATCCGGCTGCCGACCCGTTCCAACCGTTCGCGATCGCCGCGGTCGAACTAGTCGACGAGGGGATGATTGTGCTGGGCAAGGTCGTCGAGGGCACGCTGGCCGCGGACCTGCGGATCGGCATGGCGATGGAACTGACGACCATGCCGCTGTTCACCGACGACGACGGCGTCGAGCGCATCGTGTACGCGTGGCGGGTGGCCTCGTGAGTCCGGAACCGCTGTACATCCTGGGTGCCGGCATGCATCCGTGGGGCAAGTGGGGCCGGGACTTCACCGAATACGGCATGGTCGCCGCCCGTGCCGCCTTGGCCGAGGCCGGTCTGGACTGGCGGCAGATCCAGTTCGTCGCGGGCGCGGACACCATCCGCAACGGCTACCCGGGGTTCATCACCGGTTCGACGTTCGCACAGAAGCTGGGCTGGAACGGGGTGCCGGTGTCGTCGAGCTACGCGGCCTGCGCCAGCGGCTCGCAGGCGCTGCAGAGTGCGCGCGCGCAGATCCTGGCCGGATTCTGCGACGTGGCGCTGGTGGTCGGCGCCGACACCACGCCCAAAGGCGCCTTCGCTCCGGTCACCGGCGAACGCCGCAATGACCCGGACTGGCAGCGGTTTCACCTGATCGGGGCGATGAACCCGGTGTACTTCGCGCTGCTGGCCCGTCGCCGCATCGACGTCCACGGTGCCACCGTCGAGGACTTCGCCCAGGTGAAGGTCAAGAATTCCCGGCACGGCCTGGCGAACCCGTACGCCCGCTACCGCAAGGAATCGTCGGTCGAGGACGTACTGGCCAGCCCGGTGGTGGCCGACCCGCTGCGCCAGCTCGACATCTGTGCAACCTCCGACGGTGCGGCGGCGCTGGTGGTGGCCAGCGCGAAGTTCACCCGGGAACACCTCGGCTCACTGGAAGGGGTGCCGTCGGTGCGCGCGGTGTCCACCGTGACCCCGCGCTACCCGCAGCACCTGCCCGAATTACCGGACATTGCAACGGATTCCACCGCAGTGGTGGCCGCACCGGAGCGGGTGTTCAAGGACCAGATCCTGAACGCGGCCTACGCCGAATCCGGCATCGGACCCGAGGACCTGAGCTTGGCCGAGGTCTACGACCTATCCACCGCGCTGGAGCTGGACTGGTACGAGCACCTGGGGCTCTGCGCCAAAGGTGAGGCCGAGGCGCTGCTGCGCAGCGGTGCCACCACCATCGGCGGGCGGATCCCGGTCAACCCGTCCGGTGGGCTGGCGTGCTTCGGCGAGGCGATCCCGGCTCAGGCGATCGCCCAGGTCTGCGAACTGACCTGGCAACTGCGCGGGCAGGCCACCGGCCGGCAGGTCGAGGGCGCTACCGTCGGCGTCACCGCCAACCAGGGTTTGTTCGGGCACGGCTCGTCGGTGATCGTCGCGCGGTAGTGCCCGGCACGAGTACGCACATTTGTACGGCAAAACGCGAGAAACCCTATAACAGCTGAGCACCGTCGCGTGGAGTCAGGAGTCACAGCAACTCGTCGGGGCGATTCCATCGCACCCCGAATCGTTCGAAATCGTTGTCATAGGAGACGATTCCGGCACGATGTTCGACGGCCACGGCCGCCAGGTGGGCGTCGTTGACCAGATTTCCACCGCTGCCGATCCGGGCAAGCATCTCGGTGAGGATGTCGATATGCCGGAGGGTCGGACTTACGACCACCGCGCCGGATGCCGCTGTCCAGTCCGCGACCTGTCATATCGCATCCTGAGCCAGAACGAACGCCAGCAGCGGAACCCAGGGGAACCCAACGCTGTCTGCTCCGGACAAGGCACCGTCGAGCCAGCGCAGCGACGCTTCATGGTGTTCGGCAGCCGCATTCACCGCGTACAGCAAAATGTTCCCGTCGACGATCTTCATGCGCTCTTATTCGCCGCGTTGCTGCCGACGAATCAGCTCGTCGTCCTCCAGATCTGCGACGATCTGCAGAGCCCGATCCAGGTTGACCGACGAAACACCGAGGTCGGCCGTCCGGGTGGTGAATTGCTGGGTTGTGCGCCCGGCAGCGCCGTCGCGGATGGCGTCGTTCAGCGCCTGTTTGAACGAAACCTGCCGTTCGGCCATCCGCCGTCGTATCAACTGCTGAACGTCATCATCCAGGGTCACGGTCGTGCGCATGCGACAGCATAGCATCGGATCATTAGATGACATGCTGTCATACCTGCTGCCGGGGGTTACTCCAACTGGCAGCAATAGTCACCGAAAACCCTTCAGAATGAACCGCACATCGCTCTATGCGAACAACCCAGAGCCCAAAAGCGGCACATTGAAACCGAAATCATCGACACTGGGGTCAGCTACCCCGGGAACTCGTTGGCGGCCGTGTCGAACCCTTCGAGCCCGACTTCGAATCCTCTCCCGGCAGAATCGCTTCCAGCGCGGAGCGGCTAATGCGCCGAAACGCCCGTCGCGGCCGGTTGGCGTCCAGGATGGCCACCTCCAGGGTGCCCGGACCCAAATCCCGTGATTCCGAACCGTTGCCGGCGTCTGTCTTCTTCAGTGCGTCGACCGCGATCCGCACCGCGTCGGCGAGTTGGGCGTTCTCGGTGTAGGACTCCTTGAGCGCGCCTGCGATCGGCTCGGTGACACCGCCCATCACCACGAAATGCGGTTCGTCGGTGATCGACCCGTCATAGGTGATCCGGTACAGCTCAGGGGGCTTCGTCTGGCCTTGGTAGGCGACCCCGGCCACGCACAGCTCGACCTCGTAGGGTTTGGCCTGCTCGGTGAAGATGGTGCCCAGCGTCTGCGCGTAGACGTTGGCCAGCTGGCGCGCGGTGACGTCGCGGCGGTCGTAGGCGTAGCCGCGGGTGTCGGCGAACTGGATGCCGCCGCGACGCAGGTTCTCGAACTCGTTGATCCGGCCGGCGGCAGCGAACCCGACCCGGTCGTAGAGTTCACTGATCTTCTGCAGTGAGCGCGACGGGTTCTCCGCGACGAAGAGCACACCGTCGGCGTAGGCCAACGCAACCACGCTGCGGCCCCGGGCGATGCCCTTGCGCGCCAGCTCGCTGCGCTCGCGCATCGCCTGCTCGGGCGAGATGAAATACGGGAAACTCACGTCTGGCTCCCGGAATCGTCAGCGCGGGTTCGGCTTTGGATAACCTCGCGGGCCAGCTCCGCGACCCGTTGCTCGGGGACGTCAACCGCGCCGTCGGCGTCGATGGTGACCGCCGTCGGGTAAATCCCGCGGACCAAATCCGGGCCGCCGGTGGCGGAGTCGTCGTCGGCGGCGTCGTAGAGCGCCTCGACGGCAACCCGCAGTGCGGAGTCGGCATCGGCGACCTGCCCATACAGTTTTTTCATCGACGACTTGGCGAAGATCGAGCCCGAGCCCACCGCCTGGTAGCCCTCTTCCTCGACGTTCCAGCCCCCGGCGGCGTCGAACGACACGATCCGAGCTGCTTTCAGCGGATCTGCATCGTCGATGTCGTAGGCGGCCAGCAGCGGCAGCGCCATCAAGCCCTGCAACGCCGCACCCAGGTTGCCGCGCACCATGATCGCCAGTCGGTTCACCTTGCCGGCGAACGTCAACGGCACGCCTTCGAGCTTCTCGTAGTGCTCCAGTTCGACGGCGTACAGACGAGCGAACTCCACGGCGACCGCGGCAGTGCCGGCGATGCCGGTCGCCGTGTAATCGTCGGTGATATAGACCTTCTGCACATCCCGCCCGGCGATCATGTTGCCCTGCGTCGAGCGCCGGTCCCCGGCGATGACGACCCCGCCGGGATACTTCAGCGCGACGATAGTAGTGCCATGCGGAAATTGGCCGACGGCTTCCGCCCCGCCGGCAGACTGGGCACCCGTGACACCCCCCGGCAGCAAATCCGGTGCCTGACGGCGCAGGAAGTCAGAGAACGACGACAGGTCTACCGGGTTAGATCCGACTCCGGCGATTGGTGAATGAGCAGCCAGGTGATCACGAGACAGCCAGCTCACTGTCCGCCCTTTTGGACATACGCACGCACGAAGTCCTCGGCGTTCTCCTCGAGAACGTCATCGATTTCGTCGAGCAGGTCGTCGGTCTCCGCAGCCAGCTTCTCGCGACGCTCTTGGCCGGCTGTGCCGTCAGCGAGATCCTCGTCGTCGCCGCCGCCACCGCCGCGCTTGGATTGCTCCTGAGCCATCGCTGCCTCCTGCGTCATCTTCGGCGCCACACCACGCACTCGCCGATCTCCCCAGCCTACCGTCGACGTCCGTCTCGCCTGCTCAAGGCTCATCGGCAGGATCAGGTCGTGAGTTGTTCCACCAGTTCAGCCGCACTGTCCACCGAGTCCAGCAGCGCCCCGACGTGCGCCTTGCTGCCACGCAGCGGCTCCAGCGTCGGAATGCGCACCAGAGAGTCCCCACCCAGGTCGAAAATCACCGAGTCCCAGCTGGCGGCCGCGATGTCTGCGCCGAACCTGCGCAGGCACTCCCCCCGGAAGTAGGCGCGGGTATCGGTCGGGGGGTTGTCCACCGCTGCCAGCACCTGCTGCTCGGTGATCAGTCGCCGCATCGAGCCGCGGGCCACCAGCCGGTTGTAGAGGCCCTTGTCCAGCCGGACGTCGCAATACTGCAGGTCCACCAGATGCAGCCGAGGCGCCGACCAGGCCAGGTTTTCCCGGTGCCGGAACCCGTCCAGAATCCGCAGCTTGGCCGGCCAGTCCAGCAGCTCGGCACAGTCCATCGGGTCGCGCTCCAACAGGTCGAGCAGATGCGCCCAGGTCTCGACGACATCGGCGGCACGTGGATCAGGGTCACGACTGTCCACCAGCTTGGCCACCCGGTCGAGGTAAATCCGTTGCAGCGCAAGCGCGGTCAGTTCGCGGCCATCGGCCAGCGCGACCGCGGTACGCAGCGATGGATCGCGGCTGATCGCGTGCACGGCATGCACCGGGCGGGCCAGGGTGAGGTCGGTCAAGTCGATCCCGTGTTCCGGGCCTTCCTCGATCAGGTCGAGCACCAAAGCGGTGGTGCCCAACTTCACATACGTCGCTGTCTCAGCGAGGTTGGCGTCGCCGATGATCACATGCAGCCGACGGTATTTGTCGGCGTCGGCATGCGGCTCGTCACGGGTGTTGATGATGCCGCGTTTGAGTGTGGTCTCCAGCCCGACCTCGACCTCGATGTAATCGGCGCGTTGCGACAGCTGAAAGCCCGGTTCATCTCCGGAAGGACCCATGCCGACCCGGCCGGCCCCGGTCATCACCTGGCGGGTGACCAAGAACGTGGTCAGGCCAGCGATGACGGCCGAAAACGGTGTCTGGCGGCTCATCAGGTAGTTCTCGTGCGATCCGTAGGAGGCGCCCTTGCCGTCGACGTTGTTTTTGTACAACTGCAGCTTCGCTGCGCCCGGCACGCTGGCCACGTGCCGGGCTGCGGCCTCCATCACCCGCTCGCCGGCTTTGTCCCAGATCACCGCGTCGAGGGGATCGGTGCACTCGGGCGCGGAGTATTCCGGGTGGGCGTGGTCGACATAGAGGCGGGCGCCGTTGGTCAAGATCATGTTGGCCGCACCGACTTCGTCGGCGTCGACGATCGGCGGTGGACCCGTCGAGCGGCTCAGGTCAAAACCGCGGGCATCGCGCAGCGGGGACTCCACCTCATAGTCCCAGCGCGTGCGTTTGGCCCGCTGCAGACCAGTGGCCGCAGCGTAGGCCAGCACCGCCTGGGTGGAGGTCAGGATCGGGTTGGCGGTCGGATCCGACGGCGAGGAGATGCCGTATTCGACCTCCGTCCCGATGATCCGTTGCATAGCGTCCAGCCTAAGTGACGTGCGTGAATCGCCGGTCAGCGCGCACGGACGGCGAGCTGGGGATGCCCGCACTCAACCCACTTCGCCGCGCCAGCGCTCAAGCACCGCCTCGACCTGGTCGAACACCCGGCCGCGGGCGCTTTCCCGGGCGGTTCCCGCCATCAGCAATTCGTCGTAGTCGGTGTCGTTGTGCCGGACCGAGGCCGCGACAGCGAGGTGCACGGCATCCGGATCCAGGACCCGGCCCGCGGCGCTTCGCCCGACCCTACCGCCGAGAGCCGGCTGGCTTTCTTCGCGCGCCGGGTCAGTGCGGCATCGCCGGACGGCAGGAAGTCGAGATGCCCCAGATCGGCGCAGTCCAGGCACAGCGGGCCCGGATCCGTCATGAACAGCAGGCCACCGGTGCCGGCGCACGATGTGCACGTCCACTCTTTCAGCGGCGAGATCACCAGCAAGTCTCGTGACATGCTCACCCGCAGTTGGCCATCCAGCTGCGGTGCCGCATAGCGGCTTTGCGCGCGGCTTTGGCGAGTTTGCGGTCCTTGAGATGGCGCCCCAGCGTATCGAGGATCAATGCGGTCTCGGGTGCGGGATGTCGCCACATGCCCTCCAACAGCCGAAGCGGCTGGTCGGCGTCGGGACCAGCGGTGAAGAGGTCACACAGCTCCTCCGGTTCGTCAACAAGGGTGGCAAGCACGTCGACCAGCGCCGCCGTATCGACGAAACTGCCCAGGCTGGCGCTGTCGACGACGTCATGCGCCATCAACCACATCGCCGCGTTGCCGCCGACCGGGGTGTCCAACAGCTGACGGACCAGCGGTTCGACAACGTCGGCGTCAAACAGGTCCAGTGCGACGAAGCCCATCAACCGGCCCTTGACGCTTTCACTGGACACGATGGCGTCGGTCAGCAGCTGGACCCGCTCGATCGGCGGACGATGGGGCTGCCACGCCGCCACCAGCGACTCATGCTGCGTGTCGGGCATTGCGAGCATCGCCTCGATCAGTCCGGCACCGTCAGCGTCGGCGAGATCGCCGACGCTGTGCAGAACCAGCCCGGCGCCATCCATGTGATCGGGCAGGACGTGCCGGCCCAGGGCGGTGAGTCCGACGGTGCCACCGGCGGAGTGGGAGAATCCGTAACCCCGCTGCACTTCGATCCGATCGCTCCAACGCAGCACACCCGCGAGCTCGAGCACGTCGAAGATGCGGCTCATGCCCTGCACCGTGAAGTCATCGAGACTATCCTTCGCATACTCCGGCCAATACCGCGAGAGCTGCTGGGCCACTATCAGTTTGGGCAGCCCGACAAGATCTTCGAACGGCATCTCGGCGCGAGGTCCGAGCAGCGGGGACAACCAAAGCACGATCCCGTCGTCCAGCAACTGGTGCAGGTCGTTGAGGAACGCAACACGCCCCGACGACAGACTTTGCAGGGGGCCGAGCTCGAAGATCGCCGTCACCGGGGCGAGCGCCTGCTGAATCGGCGGGCGGGCGGCCCACGCCCGCACCGGCACCAGGCGGCGTCGATACACCCGAACCGCACCAGCCTGGCGGGCCACCCCGATGAGGAACGTCAAGTGGTACAGCTCAGCGCTCGACCGGGTCTTGAACGTGCTGTCGCCGATCTGGCGGTCGATCTCGTCACCGGTGTCGAGCAGTTCCACCAGCGCACGACCGTCTGCCAGCTTGAGGTTTCCCCGGTCGGTCAGCGGTTTGCCGTCCGGACCCAGATACTCGCGCAGGGCTGCGACCTTCGCGGGCAATAGCGCGGCGGCCGCTGCGGCGTGCACATCGGTCATCGGCGGAGGCACGTAGACGAACGGCAGCTCGTACGGCTCTTCTGGCGCCGGCTCAATGAACGGATCGGTGAGCGCCCTGCGCTCCGCGAACGGCAGCGCGTTGAACTCGTCCATCCGGGCCTGCAGCGCCGACCGCAGCTCGTCCTCGGACATGGCGGACAGGTCCCCCAGCCCCCCGATGAGTGTTTTACCCATGCCGAAGTTCGCCGGGTTGGCCATCTCCGAGCGCATCATCGGCACCAAGTCGTCGGCCAGTGCCCGCAGCACGGCGGCCCGCTTCACGCCGCCGACCAGACGCCCCGTGGCTGCCATGAATTCGACGAAGACGCCGACCGCGTGGCATACGCCGTCGGCCTCGTCGGCCGGCACCGCCAGCTTGCGGGGGCACCAACCGATGAGAAACTCCGCGACGTCGTCGTCGGTGAACTCATCGAGCACGCCGCTGGAGTAGCCGCGGCGCCAGTCCAGGAAAATCCCGGCGTCGCCGATGATCTCGGCCCGCTGCGACTCGGGTGTATCCAGCCCGTCCAGCCAGCCATCGAATTCGTCGAGCAGCACGTCGCGGGTCGCCTGATAGGCATCCTCGTCGTCGCCAGGCGAGAAACGCAGTCGCATTCGGTCGAGGCTACAGGTACTGGCCCAGGTTCGATTCGGTGTCGATGGCCCGCGACGCGCTGGAGCTCTTCCCGGTGACCAGGGTGCGGATGTAGACGATCCGCTCGCCCTTCTTGCCCGAGATCCGCGCCCAGTCGTCGGGGTTGGTGGTGTTGGGCAGATCCTCGTTCTCGGCGAACTCGTCGACGATCGAGTCCAGCAGGTGCTGAATCCGCAGGCCCGGCTGACCGGTCTCCAGCACCGACTTGATCGCGTTTTTCTTCGCCCGGTCGACGACGTTCTGGATCATCGCCCCGGAGTTGAAGTCCTTGAAGT
>NZ_JBYCLE010000378.1:0-22291 GCF_057473765.1 Mycobacterium sp. TH-M106
AGCCTAGAACTCGATTCGATGGCCGATTATGCCAGGTCAGCCACCCTCACCTCAAAACGCCCGCCTCCCGGGCGATCGACGGCGACATAAGTTCTGCCGTTGCCATCGCGAGCCCACAGCACACCGCCCTCGAGCGCGGTGCCGCGGGCGCTCAACTCCCGCTTGAGGATCTTGTTGGTCGCCGTGGTCGGCAGCCTGTCGGTGAGCCAGACATACTTCGGCCATGCCTTGGGTGATAGGTCGGGCTGGTCGGCCAGAAAGGCACCGAATTGCTCGGGGGTCAGCTCGGCGCCGTCGTGCAGAACGATGGCGGCCATGATCTGATCGCCGACACCTTCCTCGTCGGGGACGGCGTACACCGCGGCGTAGCTGACCGACGCCTGCCGCGCCAGGATGCGTTCGATGGGTGCGGTCGTCATATTCTCCCCGCCGACGCGCAGCCAGTCCTCACTGCGGCCGGCGAAGTAGATCCAGCCGTCGGCGTCGGCATAGGCCAGATCCCCCGACCAGAACATCCCGTGCCGCATCCGCGCATCGGTGGCCTCCGGGTCGTTGTAATAGCCGGCAAAAAGACCGGCGCCGGAGGTGTTGACCAGTTCGCCGATCGCTTCCTCCGGGTTAGCCAGAGCGCCGTCGTCGTCGAATGTCGCCGGTGAACACTCGGTGAGCGTGTCCGGGTGGTAGATGCCCACACCAGCAAAACCTCTGCCCAGCGACCCCGGCGGACAGCCCTCTTCGCGGGTGATGATGATCGCACCCTCGGTCGAGCCGAAACCGTCCCACACCGTGCAATCGAAGCGGCGGGAAAACTCGGCGATGTCGCGGTCGCTGGCCTCGTTGCCGAACGCCACCCGCAACGGGTTGTCGTGATCATCGGGCTGCTCGGGCGTGGCCAGCACGTAGGCCAGCGGCTTGCCCACATAGTTCATGAACGTCGCCCGGTAGCGGCGCAGGTCGGCCAGCAACCGCGACGCCGAGAACGTCGCTGGCGCCATCGCCGCACCGGCGCCCACCGCCACGCTCCACCCGGCCAGCAGCGCATTGGAGTGAAACAGCGGCATCGACAGGTAGCAGACGTCGCGGGCGTCGACGTCGAAGCGCTCGATCAGCGTCTTGCCGGCGAACAACACAGCCAGGTGGGTTACCTGCACGGCCTTGGGCTCGCCGCTGGTGCCGGAGGTGAAGATCAACATGAAGGTGTCGGCGGGCGTGACCTCACGATGCGCGACCAGCGTCGGAGCACCTGCCAGCAGCGCGTCCCACTGGTCACCGGTGACGTCGAGCACCCGAACCCCGGGCAGATCGAGCCCGTCGAGCAGGGCTCGGTGCGCGGGGTCGGTGAGCAGGATCTGGCAGTCGGCCTTGTCGATGTCACGAGCCAGCGCAGCGCCGCGGCGGGTGTCGTTGATGCCGCAGAGCACGAAACCGCCGAGGGCAGCGGCCGCCATCGCAGTCAGCATCTGGGGCGTGTTGCCCAGCAGGGCGCCGACGTGCAGCGGCCGGCGCGGGTCGGCGGCCCCGATCAGTGCGGCCGCATAGTTGGACGCGTCGGCCAGGTGTTCACGCCAACTCCACACCCGGTCGCCGTACTTGACCGCCGGAGCGGAGTCGTGCAGGTGCTCACGCAGCAGTTGCTGGATCGTCTCTGCCACAACTGAAACTGTAAAACCAGTTGCCCGGATGGTCAGTCGTTATCCATACCACCCGGCGTCGTCTTGGACACCTGCACCAAGAACTCGTAGTTGTTCTTCGTCTTGCGCAGCTGGCTCATCAGCAGGTCGATAGCCTGGTGCGGGTCGAGGCCCGACAGCAGGCGACGCAGCTTGTGCACGATGGCGAACTCGTCAGGCGACAGCAGCAGTTCGTCTTTGCGGGTACCCGACGGGTTGACGTCGACGGCCGGGAACACGCGGCGCTCGGCGATCTTGCGGTCCAGCTTGAGCTCGGCGTTGCCGGTGCCCTTGAACTCCTCGAAGATCACCGTGTCACCGGTGGACCCGGTCTCGACCATCGCGGTGGCGATGATGGTCAGCGAGCCGCCCCCCTCGATGTTGCGGGCCGCACCCAGGAACCGCTTGGGCGGGTACAGCGCGGTGGAGTCCACACCACCGGACAGGATCCGCCCCGACGCCGGCGAGGCGTTGTTGTAGGCGCGACCTAATCGGGTGATCGAGTCGAGTAGCAGCACCACATCCGTACCTTGTTCGACGAGGCGTTTGGCGCGCTCGATCGCCAGCTCGGCGGCCTGGGTGTGATCCGAGGGCGGTCGGTCGAACGTCGACGCGATCACTTCGCCCTTTACCGAACGTTGCATGTCGGTGACTTCCTCGGGCCGCTCGTCGACCAGCACCACCATCAGGTGGCATTCGGGGTTGTTGCGGGTGATCGCGTTGGCGATGTCCTGCAGGATCGTGGTCTTGCCGGCCTTGGGCGGCGACACGATCAGCGCACGCTGCCCCTTGCCGATCGGCATGATCAGGTCGATGACCCGGGTGGTGAGCTTGTCCGTCGTGGTCTCCAGCCGCAACCGCTGGTTGGGGTACAGCGGGGTCAACTTGTTGAACTCGGGGCGCTTCTTGGCGTCGTCGACCGAGCCGCCGTTGACCGAGTCCAGCCGCACCAGCGGGTTGAACTTCTGCCGCTGGTTGGGCTGCTCACCCTCGCGCGGCACCCGCACCGCACCGGTCACCGCGTCACCGCGACGCAGCCCGTTCTTGCGGACGATGTTCATCGAGACGTAGACGTCGCCTGGGCCGGCCAGATATCCGGAGGTGCGCACGAACGCGTAGTTGTCCAAGACGTCGAGAATGCCGGCGACCGGCTGCAGGACGTCGTCCTCGCGCGGTTCGGCATCGCCGCCATCCGCGGGTCGTTCGCGCCGCCGCCGGTCTCGGAACCGGCGTCCACGCCGGCTGCTACGCCCGTCACCGTCGTCCTGGTCCTGCTGACCGCGGTTTTGCTGGCCCTGGCTCTGCTGATCCTGGGTCTGCTTGTCCTGCTCACCGCTGGTGGTTCGGCTAGGCTCGTCGCTCTTTGCGGTGCCGTCCGGACCGCCGCCGTGATGGGCTTGCTCGCTTGATGTGTCCCGGCTGTCCTGGTGGTTCTGTTCGCCGGTGTCGGTGCTGGGCGCTCCGCCGTCGCGGCTGGCGCTGCGCCGTTCCCGATGGGGTACGTCAGCTGCGCTCTGCGCGGTCCGGTATTCGTCTCCGTCGTCGTCCCCGCCATTTCCCCGAATAGCGGCGATCAGCTCGTTCTTGCGCATGCCCGCGGCGCCCTTGACGCCGACCCGGTTGGCCAGCGCGCGCAGCTCGGGCAGCACCATCGCCGACAGCGATCCGTCTGGCGGTGAGCCTGAGTCGGGGCTGGCAGGCTTCGAGTCTTCCCTGGCTGTCGCGGATGCGGTGGAGCCCGGGTCGGGAGCCTCGGGAGCGTCTTGGACATTGGGCAACTGTGTGTGCCCGGCGCTGTCGTCAGCCGTGATGAGGTCCGTATCGGTCACGGATTTCCTTTCTTCCCTCGTCGGTTCTGTACACACGAGGGGTCATGTCGCATTCAGCCGAATCGCCGTGCCACCGTCGACCGTGTCAACGGTGACCGCCCGCATCGGCGGCGTGAGATGGCCGTCGTCCACGAGAAGAATTGATGGTTTCCCAGTGACATCGCAGTATTGATGCAGGCGCAGATGCTGCGATTGCTGGACAGCACCGAGAATAGCCTGCTTGGTCGCGGGAAGCAAGCAATTGGCTTGAACTCAATTCGGCACTGTGACCCCGGAGCTCCAGCGAACCGGATCGCCGACCGCCATCTCGCTGACCGAGAAGTTGTTCACAGCACCGTACTCCAGCACCTCCGCGGGCAGCCGTGCCTGGGTGCTCAGCACCATCAGCGCAGGCCCGGCACCGGAAAGCACGGCTGCGACACCGCGGCTGCGCAGCAGCCGCAGATACTGCGTCGACGCGGGCAGTGCCGCCGCCCGCTGCGGCTGGTGGAGCACGTCCTCGGTGGCCGGCATTAGCAGGTCCGGCCGTTCGGTCAGGGCCACCACCAGCAGTGCCGTGCGACTGACATTGAACCGGGCATCGCAGTGCCTAACGTGCGGCGGCAGCAACACCCGGGTCTCCGCGGTCAACGACCGCTTTTCGGGGATCGCGGTGAAAAAGTGGATGTCGGGATGCAGCCGCAGCGGCACCGCCGCATAACCGGGCCGATCAGAGCTGTTGTCGGTCCACGAAATCACCGCCCCGCCGAGCACGGCGGCCGAGGCATTGTCGGGATGGCCTTCGAACTCCGACGAAAGCTGGACCAGCTGACCAATGGACAGTGGCGCTAGGCCAGCCGAATCAGACTGTGCAACAAGACCGTTGGCTGCTGCCAGCCCGCCGACTATCGCTGCGGCCGACGAACCCAGGCCGCGGGAGTGCGGGATGGCGTTGCGGCAGCGCACCAGAAGTCCGCCAGCACCGGCACCGCAGGCCGCCAGTCCGCGCTCGATGGCCCGGACCACCAGGTGCTCCGAGCTCAGCGGCACCTCCCCGGCGCCCTCGCCGGTGACCTCCACTATCAGTCCGGAATCTGTTGTTTCGACCCAGATCTCGTCATAACAGCTCAGCGCCACTGCGACACTGTCGAAACCCGGGCCGAGGTTGGCGCTGGATGCCGCCACCACAGCGCTGGCCGACAGCCCGGCAGGCAGGATCTGGGTCACCAACAGCCCTCGTTCGTCTTAGCTCAGCCCCAACTGCGCGACCACGGCACCCGGATCGACCGGCACGGCGGTCACGCTGGGCATGTCTGTGAGTGCAGTGCCCGGGTCCTTGAGGCCGTTCCCGGTGACGGTACACACCACCGTCGAGCCGCACGCCACCCAACCGTCTCCGACGGCCTTGAGTAAGCCGGCGATGCTGGCCGCCGACGCCGGTTCGACGAAGACACCCTCGCTGCGCGCCACCCAATGGTAGGCGGCAAGGATCTCATCGTCGGTGACGGCCAGAAACCGGCCGTGGGACTGCTGCTGCGCGTCGACCGCCGCCGACCATGATGCCGGCGAGCCGATCCGGATCGCGGTAGCGATGGTCTCCGGGTCGCGGACCGGCTCGCCGCGCACCAGCGGTGCGGCTCCCGCCGCCTGCGCGCCCAGCATCCGCGGCAGCCTGTCGATCACGCCGTCAGCGTGGTACTCGGTGTAGCCCTTCCAATACGCGGTGATGTTGCCGGCGTTGCCGACCGGCAGCGCGTGCACGTCGGGCGCGGCACCCAGCGTGTCGACGATCTCGAAGGCCGCGGTCTTCTGCCCCTCGATGCGCACCGGGTTGACCGAGTTGACCAGCGAGATGGTCGGAAAGTCGGCAGCCATCTTGCGGGCCAGTTCCAGACAGTCGTCGAAGTTGCCGTCGATCTGGACGACCTTGGCGCCGTGCATCACAGCCTGCGCCAGCTTGCCCATCGCGATCTTGCCCTGCGGAATCAGCACCGCGCAGGTGATCCCGGCCCGAGCCGCGTAGGCCGCCGCCGACGCCGAGGTGTTACCCGTCGAGGCGCACAGCACCGCCCGCTGCCCGCGGGCCACCGCGTCGGTAACCGCCATCGTCATGCCCCGGTCCTTGAAGGATCCGGTGGGATTGAGTCCTTCTACCTTGAGATGCACGGTGCAGCCGGTCCGTTCGGAGAGCCGCGTCGCATGGATCAGCGGGGTGCCGCCTTCGCGCAGCGTGACCGGTGCCCAGTCATCGCCGACCGGCAGCCGGTCGCGGTAGGCAGCGATGACGCCGGGCCAGGGCTTATCGGCGTTCACTGGCCAGTTCCTTCCAGGCGCAACACCCTGGTCACCGCCTGCACCGCGTCCAGGTCAGCCAACGCGGCTACGGTGTCAAACAGCGCTCCCTCGGCAGCCCGGTGGGTGACCACCACGATTCGGGCGCCGACCGGCCTGCCGTCGTCGTCGGTCACTCCTTGCTGGCGCACTTCGGCAATGCTGACTTCGCGCTTGGCGAATTCCGCTGCCACCGAGGACAATACGCCCGTCTTGTCGGCGACGTTCATGCTGACGTAGTAGCGGGTTGCGATCAGCTCGATCGGCGCGATGGGCAGTTTCGCATACCGTGATTCGCGCGGGCCGCGCCCGCCCTGCACTCGGTTGCGGGCAGCCATCACCAGGTCACCGGTGACCGCCGACGCGGTCGGCGCCCCGCCGGCACCCTGACCGTAGAACATCAGTCGCCCGGCTGCCTGCGCCTCGACTACGACGGCGTTGAATGCGCCGTTGACACTGGCCAGCGGGTGGCTCGACGGCACCAGCGCTGGGTATACCCGCGCCGAAACCTGTTGTTGGCCTTCGCTGGTCACGATCCGCTCACAGATCGACAGCAGCTTGATCGTGCAGCCCAGAGCCCGCGCGGAGGTGAAGTCCTCGGGGGTGAGGTCGGTGATGCCCTCGCGGTAGACGTCGTCGGCGGTGACGCTGGTGTGAAAAGCGATGGAGGCCAGGATCGCGGCCTTGGCCGCGGCGTCGCAGCCCTCCACATCAGCGCTGGGGTCGGCTTCGGCATACCCCAGTGCGCTGGCCTCGGCCAGGGCGGTGTGGTAATCGACGCCGCTGGAGTCCATCTCGGAGAGGATGTAGTTGGTGGTGCCGTTGACGATTCCGGCCACTCGCAGCACGGTGTCTCCAGCCAGCGACTGGGTCAGCGGCCGGATGACCGGAATGGCGCCGGCGACGGCCGCCTCGAAATACAAGTCGACGTGGGCGTGCTCGGCTGCTTGCGCGAGGTCGCCGGTAGAGCCGGCCAGCAGTGCCTTGTTCGCGGTGACCACCGACTTGCCGTGCTCGATTGCCGACAGGATCGCCTTGCGGGCCGGCTCTACCGGACCCATCACCTCCACGACGATGTCGACGTCGGTGCGCGACACCAACTCCTCGATGTTGTCGGTGAGCAGTTCGACCGGCACGCCCCGGCCGGGCTCGACCCGGCGCACGCCGACTCCCCGCAGCACCAGCGGGGCTCCGATCCGGGCGGCCAGGTCCTCGGCGCTGGCGGAGATGATGCGGACGACTTCACTACCGACGTTGCCCAATCCCAGGACTGCGACACCCACCGGGCGCTGCTCGGAGAAAACGCTCACCTCACCTCCAGGCCGATCAGGTCGTCAACCGTTTCCCGGCGCAACATCAGGCGTGCTTGACCGTCGCGCACCGCCACCACCGCGGGGCGGCCGACCATGTTGTAGCGGCTCGACATTGCGTAGCAGTAGGCACCGGTGGCGGCCAGCGCCACCAGATCACCGGGTGCGACGTCATCCGGCAGCCAGGTGTCGCGCACGATGATGTCGCCGCTTTCACAGTGCTTTCCGACGATACGCGCCTGCA
Source organism: Mycobacterium sp. TH-M106 (assembly GCF_057473765.1). Lineage (NCBI taxonomy): Bacteria > Bacillati > Actinomycetota > Actinomycetes > Mycobacteriales > Mycobacteriaceae > Mycobacterium > Mycobacterium sp. TH-M106. The sequence continues at coordinate 7,364 of NZ_JBYCLE010000378.1, forward strand.
CCGGTGACGCATCGGTGTCACGCGAAACCAGTCTGACGTCGTATTCCGCGCCGTAGAGCGCGGTGCGGATGTTGTCACTCATCCCGCCGTCGACGCTGACATAGCGGCGGTTGGCGGTGACGCTGATATCCACGTCCTTGACGGTGCCCACCTGATAGAGCGTGATGGTGCCCGGCCCGGCGATGGCCCGCCCCGGCTCCACCACCAGCCGCGGCGTTGGCAGGCCCGCCGCGGCCGACTCGTCGCGCACGATGGTGGAAAGCTTCGCCGCCAACTCGGCTACCAGAGGCGGGTCGTCGTGCGGGAGGTAGGCGATGCCCAGCCCACCACCGAGGTTGACGGTGCAGACCTGCGCGGTTTTGTCGACGCCGAACTCGGCGGCTGCCTCGTGCAGGTCGTGCAGCAGCCCGATGACCCGATGCGCGGCCATCTCGAACCCGGCGATGTCGAAGATCTGCGACCCGATGTGGCTGTGCAGCCCGACCAACCGGAGGTGCTCGGCGGCCAACACCCGCCTGATCGCGGTCATCGCGGCACCGCTGGCCAGCGACAGCCCGAACTTCTGGTCCTCGTGGGCGGTCGAGATGAATTCGTGGGTGTGTGCCTCGACGCCGACGGTGACCCGCACCAGCACGTCGGCAACCACACCTGCCTCGGCCGCGACGACCTCCAGCCGTTCGATCTCGGTCATCGAGTCCAACACGATGTGGCCGACACCGGCCTTCACTGCGGCGGTCAGCTCGTCGACCGATTTGTTGTTGCCGTGCAACGCGATCCGCTCGGCGGGAAAGCCGGCGTGTAACGCGACGGCAAGTTCGCCGCCGGTGCTCACGTCCAGCGCCAGGCCTTCCTCGTCGACCCAGCGCGCTATTTCAGCGCACAGGAACGCCTTGGCCGCGTACCAGACGTTGCCGCCGCCACCGAACGCCGCGGCCATCTCCCGGCACCGGCTGCGGAAATCGTCCTCGTCGACCACGAACAACGGCGTCCCATACTGGGCTGCCAGGTCGGTGACCCTGACCCCGGCAATCTGCACGACACCGTCGCCGCCGCGTCCAGCGTTGCGCGGCCACACATTCGGGGCCAAGGCCAGCAATTGCTGCGACGTCTGTGGCCGCAGCGGCAGGTCCGCGTGGTGGATCTCTTCGGCGTGCCGGGGGCCGGCAGGGTGCACATTCACATCCGCTCCGGGGCGGTCACACCGAGGATCGCCAGCCCGTTCGCCAGGACTTGGCGAGTGGCCTGGCACAACGCCAGACGCGCGGCGTGCAGCTGGGTCGGCTGTTCGTCACCTTGCGGCAGCACCCGGCAGGTGTCGTAGAACCGGTGGTAGTCGCCGGCGAGATCCTCCAGGTAGCGGCAGACCCGGTGTGGCTCCCGCAGCACGGCACCGGTTTTCAACACAGCCGGGAACTCACCAAGACTACGGATCAGGGTGCCCTCCTTGTCGGCAGTGAGCAGTTCCAGGTGGCCGGTGTCACCGATCAGTCCGAGTTCGGCGGCGTTGCGGGCCAGCGAAGACAGTCGGGCATGGGCGTATTGAACGTAGTAGACCGGGTTTTCGTTGGATGCTAACGACCACAGGTCCAGGTCGATGTCGATGGGGGTGTCCGCCGACGATCGGATCATGCTGTACCGGGCGGCGTCCACGCCGAGCGCCTCGACCAGGTCGTCGAGGGTGATCACGGTGCCGGCTCGCTTGCTCATCTTCACCGGCGCCCCGTCGCGGACCAGGTTGACCATCTGGCCTATCAGCACCTCGACGCAGCCCGGATCGTCGCCGAAGGCCGCCGCGGCGGCCTTGAGCCGAGCGATGTAGCCGTGGTGGTCGGCACCGAGCATGTAGATGCACAGGTCGAAACCGCGCTCCCGCTTGTCCAGGTAGTAGGCCAGGTCAGCGGCGATGTAGGCGGGCCGGCCGTCGCTTTTGATCACGACGCGGTCCTTGTCATCGCCGAAGGCACTGGTACGCAGCCAGGTTGCGCCGTCCTTTTCGTAGATGTTGCCTTTCTCGCGCAGTCTGTCGATGGCCTGTTGGACCCGGCCGCTGGTGTGCATCGAGTCTTCGTGGGTGTAGACGTCGAAGTCGGTGCCGAAGTTGTGCAGCGAGGCCTTGATGTCGGTGAACATCAAGTCCACACCGATCTCGCGGAAGGTCTCGTGCTGCTGCGGTTCCGGTTGGCTCAGCGCGTCCGGCACCTTGGCCAGCACTGCCGCGGCGATATCGGTGATGTAGCTGCCGGCGTAGCCGTCCGTCGGCGACGGCTCACCCCTGGCCGCGGCGATCAGCGAGTTGGTGAACCGGTCGATCTGGGCGCCGTGGTCGTTGAAGTAGTACTCGCGTACCACGTCGGCGCCCTGGGTAGACAGCAGTCGGCCCAGCGCGTCACCGACGGCCGCCCACCGGGTGCCGCCGATGTGGATCGGGCCGGTCGGGTTGGCCGACACGAACTCCAGGTTGACCCTGAGCCCGGCCAGCGCGTCGGAGCGGCCGTATCCGGCGCCGGCTTCGATGATGTTGTCGACGACGACGCCTTGGGCGGCGGCCTCGAGGCGCACGTTGACGAAGCCCGGCCCGGCGGCCTGCGCCGAGGCGATCCCGGCGGTGGCGGCGAGCGCGTCGGCCAGCCAGCTGGCCAACTCACGCGGGTCGGTGCCCACCCCCTTGGCCAGCTGCAACGCCACATTGGTGGCGTAGTCGCCATGTGCGGGATTGCGCGGCCGCTCGACGGTCACCGTCGCCGGCAGTGCAGCCGGATCCAGACCGTGCTCAGCCAGCACCGCGGCGGCGGTGATCTTGAGCAGCTCGGCCAGATCAGCGGGGGTCACGAGATTCCATCCTATGGTCTGTGGTGGTCAGCTCCCGAATCCGCGCTGAGCGCGGGGCACCCGCGGCGATGGGTTAGTCTGTCCAAATCGCGCAGCACACGCTGTGCACGCCCCCGTAGCTCAGGGGATAGAGCGTCTGCCTCCGGAGCAGAAGGTCGCACGTTCGAATCGTGTCGGGGGCACCAGATTTGACCAGCGGGTATGCATGACCCGACACCCGACCCCGCGTGGTCACCCTAATCCCGGGCTCTGCGATGCGGAGAGCGCTTCCTCGACACCAACGTGCTGGTTGACCGCGATTTCGGTATCAGCTTTTGTACAGGATGCTCGTTCACATGTAGCGTCCCGATTGTCCTTGACGAGGGGGAACAGTGATGTCGTTTCGCACGCTTGGTGCCACCACCGCGTTAGCGGGTGGAGCCGCGGTAGCCGCGGCGGTCATCGCCTCAGGGATCGCCCACGCCGACGGCGGCAGCGATGAGGTCAACGGCTGGACAGTCACGCCGACTGGGGGCACTGCGAGTGACAACATATTGCCCCCGGCGACACTGTCGGACCCGAGCGATTCGCTGGGGCTTGGCACCGCGCCGATAGTCGGTGGTTGGGAGAGCTTTCCGGCTACTCCACTGAGCAACATCGGTTCGAATGACCTGTTCAATACGCCGTTCTCCACGTTGCTTCAGCCGGGCTACCTCTCCATCAACGACACCTGGGGTCCCGGGTTGGAACTTGCCAATGTTCAAAGGGGTTTCGGAGATAACTCCTCCGCCACGGGGGCGGTGTTGGCACTTTCGCACAACGGCAAAGAAGTCGTTGATTTGTTCCAGTTCAGTTCACCTGACCAACCGATCCCGCTGTTCAACCCGGACGCAACCGGACCCATCGATATCGGTGGAGTCGAGCTGGCGTCACCGAAGGATGGGGCACTGCTGAACGACGTGTTCGACGCGCTGTTCAAAGGCGACACCACCGCCTGGGGCAAGGCGGTGACGCTGTTCGACGACTGGACGGGCATCGATCTGTCAAGCGGGGCAGAGGCGGTGGACCCGGCTGGTGTTGCCGCCTCGGTCGAAGCGGGGGCAAACACCACTCCCGATGGCTTGTTGGCGACCGCCATCTCAAACCTCACCGACGCCGACAAACTCCTGAGCGCAGCCACCGGAGTCGACGCAACCCAGCCGCTGAGTTTCAACAACGACGCACTACAGCTGCTCCATCAACTGCAATCAGCGGAGGACACCATCTCCGCCCACAGCGGCTCCCTGCCCAGCCAGGTCGATCAGCTATTTTTCACCCCGCTCGACCAGGGCTGGGTCAATGCCAGCGAAGCTGCGCTGCACGGTGCTCGGGAGCTGACCGCCACCACCGCGAGCGGGCTCGACATCGGGTTGGAAGTCCCGAGCCTGCAACTCGCTGGCGACTACCTCGCTTCCGTACCTGTCATCCTTGCCGCCGACCTTTTCTAGTAGGCGGACGGTAGTAGTAGGTAGCGACAGCTCCGACCGTTCGAGTGCGTGACATGTCATCCTGGTGAAATCGACCAGACCGACCTCAACGCGCTCATTGTCACCGGCGGGGTGTCGCATCTGCCCGGCCCGCTCGGTGAGACTCAGCCGCGCTGGACCCAGCAGCGGCGGTATGACACCATGGTTGCATGACTTCAAAGACCACGGCCACGCCGGTCAGCTCCGCAGGGACGACCGAACGCCTCGTCGGACTCACCGTGCGCCTCCCCGTCGAACTGGCCGAGGCGCTGAAGAACTACGCCTTCGTCACCGACATCTCAGGCAACGAAGTCATCAAGCGCGCCCTCGCGCAATACCTGTCGACACACGGTCGGGCCGACCTGATACAAGCCGCGTTCAACAAGGTCGTCGAGCAGCACAAGGTGGCGCTGGACAAGATGGCCGACATGTAGATGGCCGTCTACCTGACCACAGACGACATCCTCCGAGTCAACGAACGGTTCGTGGGGCCGGACTGCCTCGGAGACTTCGGCCTGCTGGACAGTGCGGTCCTGCGCCCCCAGGCGAGCGCGTTCGGTGCCGATGCCTTCCCCACCATCCACGAGAAAGCGGCGGCGTTGCTGCACGGGTTGGCCCGCAGCCACCCGTTCCTCACCGGGAACAAACGCACCGCCTGGGCTGCGACCGCGATGTTCTACCTGGTGAACGGCTACGCACTGACCGTCGGCGCGAGTGAGGTAATCGCGGTCGCCACTGATGCAGCGGAGGGGTTCTGAACTGTTGCGTGTTGAGTGTATTTTAGTGTGCGTTAGTGTGTTCTAATTGGCGGTGTGAATCTGGCGGATTGGGCGGAGTCGGTTGGGGTGAATCGGCATACCGCTTATCGCTGGTTTCGCGAGGGGACGTTGCCGGTGCCCGCGCAGCGGGTTGGGCGGTTGATCCTGGTCAAGACCGCTGGCTCGGCGTCGGCCGCGGCGTCTGGAGTGGTGGTGTATGCGCGGGTGTCGAGCCATGATCAGCGTTCGGATCTAGATCGGCAGGTCGCCCGCCTGACCGCGTGGGCCGCAGAGCGTGACTTGCAGGTAGGGCAGGTGGTGTGCGAAGTCGGTTCGGGGCTGAACGGTAAGCGGCCTAAGCTGCGGCGCATCTTGTCGGACCCGGATGCGAGGGTGATCGTTGTGGAGCATCGGGACCGGCTGGCGCGCTTGGGGGTGGAGCACCTCGACGCGGCGTTGTCGGCGCAGGGCCGTCGGATCGTGGTCGCCGATCCTGGTGAGACGACCGATGATCTGGTGCGGGACATGATCGAGGTGCTGACCAGTATGTGCGCGCGGCTCTACGGGCGTCGCGGTGCCCGTAACCGGGCGATGCGCGCGGTCACGGCGGCCAAGCGTGAGCCGGGGGCGGCCTGATGATCGTGGGGATGCGCACGCGGGCTCAGGCCGCGAAAGTGGCCGAGGCCACCGGTGGTGCGCAGCTGGCGGGAAACCCGAAACCCGATGGGACGGCGGCGTTGTCGCGGTTTGTCGATGTGGGCGCGGATTTCCAGGCGCATCGGGCGGCGGTGGAGTCGGTGTCGGTGTTGTTCGAGCTCTACGACGGGGACGCCGCCGCTTATGCGGTGACGGGCTCGGCGGGTTCACGGTTGGCGTCGGGCTGGGTGGTCACGGCGGCCAAGTTCGAGGTCGAATGGCCCTCTGATAAGGATCGAGCAGGGTTGGTGCGGTCGCATTTCGGTGCCCGCCGCAGAGCGTTCAACTGGGGCCTGGGCCGGGTGAAAGCCGACCTGGACGCGAAATCGGCTGACCCGGCGCATGAGTCGCTGGGCTGGGACCTGGGCTCGCTGCGCAAGGCGTGGAACCGCGCCAAGCACGAGGTAGCGCCGTGGTGGGCCGAGAATTCTAAGGAATGCTACTCGGCGGGTTTGGCTGATCTGGCGGCGGCGTTGGGCAACTGGAGCGCCAGCCGCAACGGAAAGCGCCGTGGCCGGCAGGCGGGGTTTCCCCGGTTCCAGTCCGCGCGCCGCGATCCGGGCCGGGTGCGGTTCACCACCGGCACGATGCGCATAGAGGATGACCGCCGCACCATCACGGTTCCGGTCATCGGGGCATTGCGGTCCAAGGAGAACACCCGCCCGGTGCAGCGCCACCTGGCTTCAGGGCGTGCGCGGATCTTGAACATGACGCGCTCGCAGCGCTGGGGGCGGTTGTTCGTCTCAGTCGGCTACGCGCTACGCGCCCCCGACACAGCACGAACGCCGACCCAACCCACGGTGCGCGCCGGGGTGGACCTGGGTGTGCGCACCCTGGCCACAGTCGCCACCCGCGACATCGTCACCGGCGCCGAAACGCTTGTCGAGTATGAGAATCCGGCCCCGCTCAAAGCGACGCTTGCCGCCCGCCGTCGGGCTAGTCGCCAACTTTCTCGCCGTATCCCCGGATCGCACGGTTATCGGGCAGCGAAAGCCAAGCTGACCCGGCTGGACCGGCGGTGCGTACATCTGCGGCGAGAAGCCGCCCACCGGCTCACCACCGAGCTGGCGGGCACCTACGGTCAGGTCGTGATCGAAGACCTCGACGTGGCCGCGATGAAACGCGGCATGGGCAAACGCGCCTACCGGCGCGCGGTCTCCGACGCCGCGATGGGATTGGTCGCGCCGATGATGGCGTATAAAACCACCCGATCTGGCAGCACCCTGATCGTGGCGGATCGCTGGTTCCCGTCCAGCCAGATCCACCACGGCTGCCGCCTCCCGGACGGCAGCCCGTGCCGCCTGCAAGGGAAAGGCCGCATCGACAAACACCTGCTCTGCCCGGTAACGGGCGAGCTCGTCGACCGCGACAGAAACGCTGCGCTCAATCTCCGTGACTGGCCGGATTACGCCAGTTGTGGTCCAGTCGGGACCACGGCCCCATCGGTACCCGGGCCAACCACATCGGTTGGTACAGGCCATGGCGCAGACACCGGGACACCCGGCGCCGGCGGAGCATCCATAAGACCCCGCCCACGCGGGGCCGGACGCCGCGAGGCCAAAACCCAAACCCCGCAAGGGGACGCCGCATGAGCGTGCAACTAAAACACACTCAACGGCAACGGATGCTGGGTGTGCCGGAAATCGCGGCTGTGCTGAAGGGGTACGCACAGCCGTTCCCCGACTCACCCGACGACTGGATGAGCTGACCCCGAGCTGAAGTCCGAGGCTTGCGCCTAAGATTTCCGATCATCGTCCTCGGCCGGCTGGAGCTTCCCGGTCACGGTCACCGGATGCCCGCCAGCTGCTTGGCCCGGGTGACGACACCGTCCAGCATCGCCGGGGTGAGCCGGCCGGTGAACATGTTCTGCTGGCTCGGGTGAAAGCAGCCGACGATCCGCAGCTTCGGCCCCAGTTCGGCGACGGTACCGTGGCCGAACTTCGGCTTGGGCTTGGGAACCTGGTCGGCCGCCAGGCGCAGCGCGACCTGCCAGGCGAAACCGCCCAGCGAGACGATCACCCGCACATGCGGCGAGATCAGCCGCCACTCGGCGTCCAGCCACGGCGCGCAGGTGTTGCGTTCGGCCGTGGTCGGCGAGTTGCCCGGCGGCGCGCAGCGCACCGGTGCGATGATCCGGATCTTGTTGGGTTGCAACCCGTCTGCGGCATCCACGCTGGTCGGCTGGTTGACCAGGCCGGCGCGGTGCAGCGCGGCGAACAACTCGTCTCCGGAGCGGTCGCCGGTGAACATCCGCCCGGTCCGGTTGGCGCCGTTCGCGGCAGGCGCCAACCCGACGATGACGATCCGCGGCCGGTTGGTGCCCCAACTGGGCACCGGACGTCCCCAGTACGGCTGGTCGGCGAAAGCCTTGCGTTTGGTCGCCGCGACCTCTTCGCGCCAGGCGACCAGCCTCGGGCAGGCCCGGCACACGCTGATCAGCGCATCCAGTTCCTGCGTCGACTGCGCCCGCCCGGCCAGCTCCGACACCTGCTCGGCAACCGCGGCGACCGGCGTCGCCGCGGTTGCCGGGTCTTCCGGCCAACCCGATCCCGGCAGTACCGGGGATTCGAACGGCTTGCCGGTTCGCGGATGGTTGAGCATTCGTTCATCGTGCCGTGTATCCGTCACGCGCCGCGCATCCACCGCCTGATAGCGATCCGTCGTGGCGCGTGCGGCGCGAGAGTGCGTAAACCCGGCGCCCACCCCGGCGTGTCGACCGCCGACACGCACGTTCGCCGCGGAGTGGCCAACATGAGTCCTTCATTCGTCGTATGAATGAGACATGACGAGTGTGGTATCTCACCCCATGTTCCAGCCGTGCAGTGCCGAGACCTGGCCGGATCCCTACCCGATGTATGCCGCGCTGCGCGATCACGACCCGGTGCACCATGTGATCCCCGACAAGCAGTCCGACCAGGACTACTACGTGCTGTCCCGGCACGCCGACATCTGGTCGGCCGCCGCCGACCATGAGACGTTCTCCTCCGCGCAAGGGCTGACGATCAACTACGGCGAGCTGGAAATGATCGGCCTGACCGACAACCCGCCGATGGTGATGCAGGACCCGCCTCGGCACACCCAGTTCCGCAAGCTGGTGGCCCGCGCATTCACGCCCGCCCATGTCAAGCGGCTGGAGCCGCAGGTACGCGAGTTCGTCATCGAGCGCATCGAGCGGCTGCGTGCGCACGGTAGCGGCGACATCGTCGCCGAGCTGTTCAAGCCGTTGCCGTCGCTGGTCGTCGCGCACTTCCTCGGTGTTCCTCAGGCCGACCGCGCCCAGTTCGACCGCTGGACCGAAGCGATCGTCGCGGCCACCACCAGTGAAGGCGGTGTCGCCACCGCCGGTGACGCGGTCGGCGAGCTGATGGTCTACTTCACCGGCCTCATCGAACGGCGCCGGACCGACCCCGGCGGCGACATCATCTCGCACCTGGTCACCTCCGGGATGGGCGCCGACGGCGACACCGCCGGTCTGTTAGCGATCCTGGCGTTCGCATTCACCATGGTCACCGGCGGCAACGACACGACGACCGGAATGCTGGGCGGCTCGGCGCAGCTGCTCTATCAGCACCCGGACCAGCGCCGTCTGCTGGTGGAGAGCCCGGAGTTGATCGCTGATGCCCTCGAAGAACTGCTCCGGATGACCTCACCGGTACAGGGGCTGTGCCGCACCGTCACCCGTGACGTGACGATCGGCGACACCACGATTCCGGCGGGCCGGCGGGTGCTGCTGCTTTACGCGTCGGCCAACCGCGACGAGCGTTTCTTCGGGCCGGATGCCGGCGAAGTCGACGTGTTGCGCAAGCCGCGGCAGATCCTCACCTTCGGCTACGGCGCGCACCATTGCATCGGCAACCAGGCGGCGCGCATGCAGTCGCAGGTGGCGCTGGAGGAACTGCTGGCCCGCTGCCCGGACTACTCCGTCGACGAAGCCGGCATCACCTGGGCCGGCGGCAGCTACGTCCGTCGTCCGCTGTCGGTGCCGTTCACGGTGAACTCCTGATGCCCGGAGACGCGCTTTCCGGCCCGGGGCTGCGGGATGTCCCTGGTCGACCCCGCCGTCGTGTATATAATGAGATACATGCCGGCGCGGAACCCTAACATCGCGGAACACACCAAAGGTGTGCTGGCCGCGATCGGTCGCGAGCTTCGCAGTCGACGGCTGGCCCTCGGTGTCAGCGCTGTGACCACCGCCGAAGCCGCCGGGATGTCACGGGTCACCTTGCACCGCATCGAGGCGGGATCGCCAGCGGTGACGATCGGCGCTTACTTGAACGCGGCGCAGGCCCTGGGCCTGCAGCTGACACTCGACGAGCCGCAGCGTCCCCGGCAGCCCGCGCGTGAAGCAGCACCTGTGCACACGGCGCCGGAGACGGTCCGCGTGGGGGACTTCCCGCAACTACACGCGATCGCATGGCAGCTGCGTCCCGAGACCGAACTCACCGGCATCGAGGCGCTACAGCTGTACGAACGCAACTGGCGCCACGTGGACCACGCCGCAATGAGCGACGAGGAGCGCACCCTCGTCCAGCAACTGGCCGACACGCACAGTGGCGGAGTCCTCCTTGTTTAGCAGAACGCACCACGCTCGGGTTGCTGGTGTCCTCGACGCGCTCGACGCCGACCTCCTGGCGGCTTCGAGTTGCTACCTCGGTGGCGGCACTGCGATCGCACTGCGCTACGGCGAGTACCGCGAATCTGTGGATATCGACTTCCTCGTCTCCGATAGCGCCGGCTACAGCGAACTGCGGCAGAAGGTCCGCCAACCAGAGGGATTCAACGCGCTAACCTGCCGTCCAGTTGTCGTGCTGCGGCCTGTGGTGGCTGATCGGTACGGCATCAGAACCTTGCTCGACGTTGACGGCGAACCGATCAAGTTCGAGATTGTCTGCGAGGGGCGGATCGGCCTGGAGACACCAGGTCCTGGCGACAGCATCCGCGGGGTGGCGACGCTCACCGCCCTGGACATGGCCGCTAGCAAGCTGCTGGCCAACTCCGACCAATGGGCCGACCGTGCGGTGTTCAGCCGCGACGTCATTGACCTGGCCATGATGGAGCCCAGCCCGGACCTGCTGAGCCGGGCTATCGCCAAGGCGGAGTCTGTCTACAGGTCGGCCGTCGTTGACGATTTGAGCAAGGCCGTCGACGACCTGCGGGACAACCCGCACCGCCTCGATGAATGCATGCGCGAGTTGCAGATGTACGACACCTCCAAAGCGGTCCTGTGGGATCGCATCAAACGGCTGCGACCGCTCGGGCACCGCCGGGTCGGGCCGTAACCTGGCGAAAACGTCGGCTGTCGCGGTTATCCCAGTTCGGTGTGCATCAGCATCACGTTGTAGGCAGACCAGAGCGACAGAGTGAAGAAAACGTCCTTGCCGGTCGCCCAGGGATGCAGGAAAGGAGCGTAGATACCGCCGGGGATCTGCCCCTGCGACACCAGCATCTGCTCGGGGCTCCACGGCCCCTGTAGCGTCGGCGCTGTCCTTGCCACGATGTTGTTGCCGCCGTTGCCGTACAGCACCAGATACTGCTTGAGGTAGTCGTTGTATTGGGCCGACATCTCACTCACCGGGCCCGGGATCACCGGCGTGGCCGCCGCCGGATCGCCTGGAACCCACGATCCGTTTCCGTCCTCGGCGCCTTTCCAGTACTGGTACTTGGTGAGGTCCGGCACCGAGCCCGACGGAACTCGCGCCAGAAACGCCGAACCGCCGCGTCCGCCCGGAGTGCCGAACGAGTAGATGTAACCGTCGGAAGACCGAACGAACGCCCCTTGCTGGAATTTCTCGTTTCCCGGAACGTACCGAACGCCTGGAAGGCTGTCCGGCGCCGGTGTGCGTATGCTCCCGGGATAGATCCCCCAGTTCTGGCCATTGTCGGGCGACATCGCGATTCCGGAGAAATTCGTCGGCCAGACGCCGTGATTCTCCCAGCGCTGGACGGACATGAAATTGATGTACTGTCTTCCGCCGTCGGAGATACCGGCGGTCGGAATGATCGACGTCTCCTCTGGCGCCCGCCTGATGCTGCTGATGATCTGTTTAGACAGGCCCGGCGCCCACAACGGCGAGCCGGAGTATCGGTCGTTGACCACGCCGGCCGGCACGCTGAGCCCGTCGGACAGATCATGGTCTTGGCTTCGGAACATCGTGTTATATCGCCACTGATGGCCGCGGACGCTGCAGTAGCCGGTGGTGTCGCCGAACGCAATCAGCACCTGCCGGTTGATGGGATCGCCGTTGTCCCACATGATCCCGAGGTCGGTTCCAGAGATTCGGAAACGGTCGAGGGTCTTGTTAGGGCTGTTCGGTCCGCTCACCCAGTCCACGAGCGACGTCCTGGATCCACCGAGAGCGGCACCGGGATCCGATGCGGGCGGTACCGCGGCCGGTTCCGGGACCGGCTGTGCGGCTGCCGGGGGTGTTTGGCTGCTCGCTTCGGGTGGATTGGGGGGTATGACGGCCGCCTGCTGCTGTAGCGGTGCGGCGTTTCGAGCACCAGGGTGCAGCAGAGAAGACACCAGCGGGCCCAGTCTGGGCAGCGGCGCATGCTCATTGGCGCCACGCGGCATGCGCCCGATGGGCAGTTGCCCGGGCGATGGGGTCGTTCCAGGTGGTGCCTCGCCGGTCGACGCGGCCGGCGGTTCGACGTTGGCTTCGGGTGGGCTACACGGCTCGGCAGCCGCCGGTGGTGCCAGTTCCAACGCGACGACGAGTCCGACAATCGCCGCCGACGCCACCGATGCCGCCGACACCGACACGAGTCGAGCGAACGACGACATCGCACACCTTCCCCGGGACAGGACGCCGCATGGACGCCGCACAGACGGTTGATGTGACGATAGTGATCGTTGAGGCACTTGTGATCAGTGATGCGACAATGGATACGCATCCGTGACTGTGTCGCGACTCGGTTTGACAGAGTTGGCAGGGCGAGACGGCGTGGGTACCGCCGACAGCATCGCTACATCACACATACGACGTACTGATGCGAACGACGATCAACCTCCCCGACGACCTGCATCGCAGAGTCGCATCCCTGGCAAAAGACACCGACAAGACGCTGTCGGAAGCCTTCGTTGATCTCGTTCGGCGGGGCCTGGGTGAGCAGACGAGCAGATTGCAGATCACCGTCGATGAGGAGACCGGGCTACCGCAGGTCTCGCTCGGCACGATCGTCACCACAGACGACGTCCGTCGCCTTCTCGACGACGAATAGCCGTGAGCGAGCAATAGACTGGAAGTAACCAGGTCTGCCCTTTCAGAGGAGCGAATGACGATGACCGTCTCGTTCAACCACACCATTGTCGCCGCACACGACAAGCGGGAGTCCGCGGAATTTCTGGCCGAACTGTTCGGGCTGCCCGACCCGCAGCCGTTCGGCCACTTCGTAGTCGTCGGGCTCGACCACGGCGCCAGTCTCGACTACGACGAGGTGCCCGAGGGCCAGCAGATCCACCCACAGCACTACGCCTTCCTGGTATCCGAGGATGACTTCGACGCGATCTACGCCAAGATCTCCACGCGCGGGCTGGACCATTGGGCCGATCCGCAGCATCAGCGGCTCGGCGAGATCAACCACCGCGACAGCGGCCGCGGGGTGTACTTCCTCGACCCGGCCGGGCACAACATGGAGATCCTCACCCGGGCCTACGGCTCGGGCCGGTCGTGACTTCCTTGCTCGCGCGGCCCGGTAAACGCACATCAGCATACGTCCCAGGCTGGCGGAGTCGGCTCAGCTCAGGGGTAGGCGAACAATACGTCGGCCATGCCTTCTGCCGCATCGATGCCCTGCGCCAGCCAGGAAAGGTCAAGATTCCCGAGCGGTGTCACCAAGATCTCCGAGACCACGTCCTTACCGGGTGTCGTCGAGACGAGGTCGGAGTACACCAGGTCGACGCCAGCACCGAGATTCGAGACGTTGAACACCGAACCCTGCAGCGGAATATCCCCGGCGGCGGTGCCTGGAGTTCCTGATTCGTCAGACGTCACGATGAGTGCCTGCTGCGGAGTGCCCCAGACGTTCCCAGTGGTCTCCTCGGCATAGAAGGTTCCCACCACCTTATCGCTGTTGTCGACAACGTCGAACAGCTGATGCCCCTGAACGACCACGTGCCACGGAGGAAGCCCGTTGATCGCAGTGAACACTTCCGGAGAGTTGGGATCGGGACGGATCTGGTCGTCGTTCCCGAACGCGAACGGGGCGAAGGGCGAATGGTCGGCGAGGCCCGCGGACGCGTTAAGGGGGAAGATCCAGGAAAGGTCGAGGTTTTTTATCCCTAACAGCGGGCTGCTCACGGTGTCCGAGATGACGTCCTTGCCGGGTGCCGTCGAGGCGAGATCGGAGTAGACGTTCGTCAGATCCAGCGGGCTGTCGTGTGCGGTGTTGAACACCGACCCGACCGGCGGGACCTCGCCCTGTCCGGTGCCTGCGGGCCCGGTCAGGTCTTTGGTGACAAGAATCGCCTCGGTGGTCCAACCAAAGGAGTCGTGAGTGTATGTCACCATGGCTTCGAAAGTCCCGACAACGTTGCCATCGGCGCCGACAACCTGGAATTGCTGTTCGCCCCCAACGCCTACCGCCACCGGCGGCAATGCCGATACCGAGGTCAACACCGCCGAGGAACCGGAGATTGGCTCGATGCCGGGAGGTAGCGCAGAGGGCGGCGAGCCCGTGGTGAGTCCCTCGGATGCGTCGAAACCGCCGAAGAGCCAGGTGAGATCGAGGGGCCCAAACGGGGTAACCAAGGTATCTGTCACCTTGTCGCCGCTGGGTGAGGCGATGTCGGCGTAATCGTTCTGGAAGCCGAACCCGAAGTTCGCGGTGTCGAAGATCGAGCCGGGCGGCGGAGCGCCCGCCACCGAGGCGCCGGAGGGATCGACGACGAGGACTTCCCGGTTGGTGCTGTCCGAGAGGTATGAGATGGTGGCCACGGCTGCATCGAAGCTACCGGCCGCATTGTTATCGGTGTCGACGAAGTTGAAGACCTGATAGCCCTGCACCGTTTCGTTCAGAGCCGGACCGGCCGAGATAATGCCGAACATCCCGTAGAGTCCGGTGACCGTTTCGGGGACGTTCGGATCAGGGGTGATCTGGTAGTCGTCGGCGGAGGCGACCGCCCCGGAGAGCAACAGCGCCACCAACGACCCACCGGCGGC
>NZ_JBYCLE010000379.1:0-9210 GCF_057473765.1 Mycobacterium sp. TH-M106
AGGTGGTGAACGCCTCGACCACCTCCGCGGTCTTACGCCCGACCCAGCCGCCGGCCAACCCGATGCCCAGCGCAATCACCGTCAGGATGACCAGCGCACGATAGGAGACCCGGCCGCCGAACAACACGTCGCGTACGCCAAGCTTGGCGCCATCGGCCGCCCGCGGCGCAGGTACGGCCAGCGCCGGGGTGCCCAGCGCGGCGCCAGCCGCGGGGTCGCGCCACGGGTCGGTGGGCACATCCAACCGATCTACTTTGCCGTTCCCCTCCAGCGCGCCGGCGTCGGTGGGGTGGCGCTGCAACGACGCAGCACCGGTGAACGGGCGACCGAAAGCCTCTTTGAGCACGGGATCGGGCGGTTGATCACTAGGGCTGAACTCACCCTGGTCGCGGTATTTCGGCGGCCGCACACTAGCCGGCACGAATGATCCGTGAACGCCGTCGGGTCGACCGAATACCTGCTTGGACGCCGAGTCCACCGGTGGCCGTTCGATGGGGCGAGGTGCCAGGCGCTGACGGCCGGAGGTTTCCTGGTCGGTACTCACGTGATCCTCTTCTGGGGCGCTTGAGACAAGAAGCTACGGGCACGCTACGGGCACGAGCACCGCGTCCCATCTACCTTACCGGCGCTCTCCAGGATCTCCAGGATCTCGCGGCCCGTCGCCACCGAACCGGCCGAGGCGGGGCGACTGTGGCCACCGTGCAGTCGCCGTGCCGTCCATCGGGGACCCAGGGATCTCCGAAAGCATGCCCAGCAGCATGCTGGGAATCCTGATCGGATGCGAGTCACGCAACGCGGACCGCGCCCGGTCTTGGTACTCCACCTCCGCTGCGCATTCTTCGCACAACGAAAGGTGGTGGGCGGCACGCAGGTGCGCGTTCATCCGCAACTCACCGTCCACGAACGCGACGATCGCCTCGGTGGACAGGTGCTCAGTGGAGCTGAACTGGCGCGGCGCGCCGACGGGCACGTCACTTTGTGAAGCAAACTGAGCCGGAAGCCAGGAGAAAGCGCGACGGAACACATGTCCGCGGTCGGCCACCACCAGAATCCTCTCCAATTCCTACCGTCAATGTGTGCGTTCGGCACTACCTAGAATGTAGCGCGGCCGAGCTACACCCATGCGGGACAGACGCGGATGCCCTGACGATCTGGTGACGGCTGGTGACCGATCAGCCGATCCCGGCCGCGTTCGCAGCGGCGGGTTGCCCGGGATGAGAAGCCAGATAATCACGCAGCGCCTGGCGTCCACGGTGGATGCGGCTTCGCACGGTACCCAATTTCACGCCCAGGGTGGCGCCGACCTCCTCGTAGGACAGACCTTCGATGTCACAGAGCACAACCGCGGCACGGAACTCCGGCGGCAGCGAATCCAGCGCGGCTTGCAGATCGGGGTCGAGACGCGCGTCGTGGTAAATCTGCTCGGGGTCGGGCTCGTCGGCAGGCACCCGATCGTAATCCTGGGGCAACCCCTCCATCCGGACACGCCCGCGCCGGCGGACCATGTCCAAAAAAAGATTGGTGGTGATGCGGTGCAGCCAACCCTCGAACGTTCCCGGCTGGTAGTTGTGCACCGAACGGAACACGCGGATGAAGGTCTCCTGGGTCAGATCCTCTGCGTCGTGCTGGTTGCCGGCCAGCCGGTACGCCAGCCGGTACACCCGGTCGGCGTGTTGTCGAACCAGCTCGTCCCACGACGGCATGGTCGCCACATCCCCGGTGGCGTCGAACACCGCGGTCCCCTGCGGTTCATCGGACGGTTCCACCCAACCGGCATCCCGATACCGGTCCGGGTGGGATCCAGGGTGCGACATGGTCGCCGGATACACCAATGACGTGATGGCCAGATCCTCTACGTCGGGGCTGCCCGCCAAGTTGGACAACGCGGGCAGCGCGGTACCCGTCGCAACACGCCTTTGGCCGCGGGTATTCCGCTGCCAGTTCCCGGACAAGCTCCGGGGCCAGTTCCCACCCCGTTCCATACCGCTACCTTTGCCTATCGGATTGTGCCGGCTCTGTGGTCGCACTGAAGTTCGACTGTGAACCCGTCCTGCAACCGTTTTGCGTCGCGGAAAGTGAAACGGTTGACGCAGCCCGGCCGCCCCCGCGTCGCAGGGCGGCGGTCAACGGACGATGTCGGGCGCGCCTGCCCCGTTGCGCACAAGATTCGACCTACGCTGCGGGCATGGCCAGCACCGACCACACTTCCGGCCAGCCGGGCCAGCCCAGTCGGTCGAGTGGACCCAGCCGCGCCGACGCCATCGTCGAGCACGCCGAGGAGTCGATCTCCGAGGACGCGATCCTGGTGGCAGCTCGGGATCGTGCGCTGGAGATCGGCGTCGGCGCCATCACCCCTGCAGTGGGCGCGCTGTTGAGCCTGCTGAGCAAGCTCAGCAGCGGCAAAACGGTGGTCGAGGTGGGCACCGGCGCCGGTGTCAGCGGATTGTGGCTGTTGTCGGGCATGAGCGAAGACGGCGTCTTGACCACCATCGACATCGAGCCCGAGCATCAGCGCGCCGCCAAGCAGGCGTTCGCCGACGCGGGCATCGGGCCGTCGCGCACCCGGTTCATCAGTGGGCGAGCCCAGGAGGTGCTGACCCGACTCGCCGACGACTCCTACGACCTGGTGTTCATCGACGCCGACCCGATCGACCAGCCCGACTACGTGGTGGAAGCCGTGCGTCTGCTCCGGTCCGGCGGGGTCGTCGTCGTGCACCCGGCGGCATTAGGCGGGCGGGCCGCAGACCCCGCGGCGCACGACGTCGAGGTGACGGCGGTACGCGAGGCAGCTCGGTTCATCGCCGAGGACGAGCGGCTGACTCCGGCACTGATACCGCTGGGCGACGGTCTGCTCGCCGCCGTCCGCGATTAGTCCGATGCCCCACCGCCGAGGCCGCCGGGGTGAGCGCGGCCCTGGTCATTCGTCACTTCGGCTCCAAGGACGGTCTGGTCAAAGCCTGCGACGACTACATCGTCGAGCAGATCCGCCGGGAGAAATCCGAGGCCATTCGGTCCACCGATTTTGCCACCTGGCTGGTCCAGATGGCCGAGATCGAGTCGTACGCGCCGATGATGGCCTACCTGGTGCGCAGTATGCAATCCGGTAGCGCATTGGCGAAAACGCTGTGGCGCAGGATGATCGACAACACCGAGGCCTACCTCGACGAAGGCGTCCGCGCCGGCACCGTCAAGCCCAGCCGAGACCCCCGGGCCCGGGCCCGGTATCTGGCGCTCACCGGCGGCGGCGGAGAAGATGCTGCTCCAGGACCTCGCCGGCTACGCCGAGTACACCCAGCGGGTGCGCTACCGGCTGCTGCCCTACGTGTGGTGATCGTCTACCGCTCACCGAACGTGAACTGATTGCGAGAATTTAGCCAATTTTTCGCAACTGCTTCACACTCGGCGCGGCAGGTTAGATCGCAGCAACCAGGTCAGATCCAGACGCCCTTGCCCACGGCGACGACGCCGCCGGCGCTGATCGCGAACCGTTCCCGGTCCTTCTCCAGGTCCACGCCGATCATCTCGCCGGGACCGACGACGACGTTCTTGTCCAGGATCGCGTGGCGTAC
The DNA here is from genome assembly GCF_057473765.1 of Mycobacterium sp. TH-M106. Lineage (NCBI taxonomy): Bacteria > Bacillati > Actinomycetota > Actinomycetes > Mycobacteriales > Mycobacteriaceae > Mycobacterium > Mycobacterium sp. TH-M106. The sequence continues at coordinate 3,570 of NZ_JBYCLE010000379.1, forward strand.
CACCGCGCCGCGGCCCACCCGGGTGCCCGGCATGATGACGCTGCCCTCCACGATGGCGCCGTCGTCGATCACGACGTTCGACGACAGCACCGAGTTGCGCACCGACCCGGCCGAGATGACGCTGCCGGCACCCACCACCGACTCTTGGGCCGAGCCGCCGTTGACGAACTTCGCCGGCGCCAGGTTCTCGGTCGCACCGTGGATCGGCCAGCGTTTGTTGTACAGGTTGAAGATCGGGCGCACCGACACCAGGTCCATGTGTGCGTCGTAGAACGCGTCCAGAGTACCCACGTCACGCCAGTACCCGCGATCGCGGTCGGTGGCGCCGGGCACCTCGTTGTCGGAGAAGTCATAGACCGCGGCCATCCCGTCGGAAACCAGCCGCGGCATGATGTCTCCGCCCATATCGTGGTCGGAATGGTCGTCTTCGGCGTCGGCGCGAATCGCGTCGACGAGCACCTTGGTGGTGAAGATGTAGTTGCCCATCGAGACGTAGGTGGTTTCCGGGTCGTCGATGGTTCCGGGCGGATCCGGCGGCTTCTCGACGAAACGGCGGATGCGGCCGGATTTGTCTGCATCGATGCAACCGAACGCGGTCGCCTCGGCACGCGGTACCCGAACGCCCACAACCGTTGCTCCGGCGCCGCTTTCGACATGGAACCGCACCATCTGCTCGGGATCCATCCGGTATACGTGGTCGGCGCCGAATACCACGATGTAGTCCGGATCTTCGTCGAAGACCAGGTTGAGCGACTGGTAGATGGCGTCGGCGGACCCGGTGTACCAACGCGGACCCAGGCGCTGCTGCGCCGGCACCGGAGTGATGTACTCGCCGGCCAGCCCGGACAGCCGCCAGTTCTGCGAGATATGGCGGTCCAGCGAATGCGATTTGTACTGGGTCAGCACGCAGATTCTCAGGTAGCGGGCATTGACCAGGTTGGACAACACGAAGTCGATCAGACGATATGCACCGCCGAACGGAACCGCCGGCTTGGCCCGGTCAGCGGTGAGCGGATACAACCGCTTGCCCTCCCCACCGGCCAGGACGATGCCCAGCACATGCGGCACTTCCCTCATAGCCCAAACCTATCGGCCGTCACCGACCCTTGCCAGGCGCGAACACACTGGACAGCTACCGGCGAGTGTGCGGATAGCCCGCCACGAAGGGCGGTCTGTGTTCAACTGGTGACGCCTTTGAGTTCGTCGCCGAGCGCAGCGGCCTCGTCGGGGGTCAGCTCGACGACGAGCCGGCCACCGCCCTCCAGTGGTACCCGCATCACGATGCCGCGCCCCTCCTTGGTCGCTTCCAGTGGACCGTCGCCGGTCCGGGGCTTCATCGCCGCCATCGAGTGCTCCCTCCAGATTCGGCCTGACCCGCCGTCGTGGTCTTGATCGGCGCCGGGTATGCACCGCGGTTGCAGTGTCCAACATGTCCGGCGTTGAACTGCACATTCACCCCCCTATTGTTCCCTATCGGCACCGTCGCGTATACACGACCCGGTTTCTCGGCGGCTCGCACAGCAGCTTTCAGAGCGTCTTTCAGGCTGGCCTTCCGCTTTTCTCGAACCAGTTGCGCCTCCCTAGCAGCGCGGAGTCAGCGGTCGACGGACTGTGCGCCGGCTGACGAGTCCAAGGGGTCGGCGACTTATGGTGCGGACTGGTCCATCTGAGGCTACCGAAACCCTACGGGTTCAGAGCGCTGGTGATGGCGTTGACGGCCGCGGTGACTGCCCCGTCGGCGAGTTCGAATTCGACGCCGGCCGCCAGCGTGAGCAGGCCGGTGTCTGCCGCGATCGGCAGACCGATGGCATCCAGGGGGTTAGTGAGGTTGTCTTGGAACACAGTGACGTCGTACGCGGGAATGCTGAAGATCACTCCATAGGCGATATCCGATGTCTGCAGCTGTAAGGCAGACAGGGCGGCGGCGGCACTGGCGAACCCTTCGGAGATGTTGCCGAGGGCCGCTGAGGGGTCGCTGACGTCGGCGGACAATGCCGTCGCGAGATCGGTGATGCTCGTCAGCGACGACGACGTCAGAGACGACGCCCCCGACGTCAATGACGACAGCGATACGTTCTGCAGGTCGTCGGCGAAAGCGCTAACGCCCTGCTGCGCCCCGGCGACCAGCCCGTCAAAGACCTTGATCGGGCCGACGTCCGGGAACAGCCCAAACTCGGTGGGCACATTTGCCGGAGTCGAATAGCCAAGGTTGTCGGCGCCGTAGCCCAAGTTGATCAGGTAAGTCAGGTCGGGTCCCAGCAGGGCTTGCAGCGGTCGTGGCAGCGCACTCACCAACGGCGGCGTTTCGTCGATCATGTAGTAATTGGTCAGGGTGTCGGCGCCGAGGGCCTCTGAACCCGGAAGGAGAAAAGCCTCGTCGGCGATCTGCGCGGGCGTGAGGCTCAGATACAGCCCGTGCGGGTCGACGAGGCCCAAGTCGGCGTTGAGGTCGGCCAGGACATCGATGGGGTACTTCGGATAGTCGGCGAAGCCGTCGTATTCGAGGGTGTAGATGTCGGTCGGGAAGGAGTTGGCGGGAGTCGCGCCGGAGTAAGCGATACCCTCACTCGGCAAGTTCAGACCGTCGAAACGCTCGGATAGCCCGCCGTTGGGGGCGTTGGGGTCACCGACTAGGACGAACTGCAGGCCGGCGTCCGGTTCCGGTGTGCCGGACGGGTCGAGTTGCTCCATGACCAAGCCGGAAATCGTGGAACTCTGCGACCAGCCGAACACGGTTGAAGTGTCTCCGGCTGCGGTGTTGCTGGCGATCGCATTTTCCAGAATGAGCATCCCTTGGCCTACCGAGGTGCTCTCTTCCGGAAAGCCAGCCAGCGGGCCGGTCGTGGCGTTGGGGTAGTTCTCGGAGAAGGGCACGGAGAGAACCGGATACTCGGGTGTGAACAGTCCGTTCGCATAGGGGTCGGGGTATGTGGTTTCGGGGAAATTGGGGTGGATGTAGAGGTTGTTAGCCGCTTGCACATAGTCCGATCCGGGGATCGGTACCCCGCTGGGGCCTACGACCAACCCGATGGTGGACGAATCAGTGCTGGGGTCCCCCGTCTCCCCGAACGCGAAGGCCGAATTCGTCATCGCGGTCAGCGCCATGACACCGGCACCGGCAGTTGTCGCCAGTCCTGAACCCAGCCAACGTAGCTTACGGCCTGACATTTGACCTGCGACCTCCTAACCTCGCGCCGAGCGCTCTCTGCGGATGTGGACCGCGGGGGAGTCCGGCTGCCCCGACGCGGTGCGCCTCGACAGGGCTCTGGCCCGGGCCATCGCTTTGAATGTTTCGATGACCCGTTCGGATGCGAACGGCTGGTACCCCTCGATCATGTTGCAGAACGCCAACCCAGTCACCAGCGAGAAGACCAAATCCAACCCCTTGCCGGTGTCCTCGTCGCTTGCTTGATCACCAAGGAAGTAGTCGGCGTAGATCTCCCGGCTTGTCCGGAGGAACTCACGGTCCACCGCCACGAGCGGATCCGCTAGTTCGGCATCAGTGCGGGCCGCGACCCACAGCTCGACAAACGCGGTGAACGTCGGACCGGTCCACATTGACCAGAGCAGATCGAGCGTGGCGTCCAGCTTGTCTTCGGCAGCATCCACCTTGGCCATGGCTTGGCGGTACTCTGCGGTGCGACGCTCGAATGCATGTCCGATCGCGGCCGAAAGCAGGTCGGTCTTGGTGGGGAAATGGTGCAAGAGCGCACCCAGCGAAACCTCGGCTCGATGGGCGACTGCGGTCACCGTGGTGGCCTTGTAGCCGGATTCAACGAGTGAATCCAATGTGGCATCCAACAGGGCAGCCTTGGTCGTGCTGCTCCGCTGAGCTTGGGTCCGGCGGGTACGCGTGTGCTTCATGTCAACGATCACTTGTGCCTCCCCGGTGCAATGCGATCGGGTCGACACGGTATCGATGCCGACTGCTGCGGAAGCGAGGGCCGGTGAGCACCGTCGTCAGCACGTCGGCAGCATAGAACATTTACAAAAAACCGTCAAGGTTTACGGTTTTGTCCCCGGCGAAGGGACCCGACCAGCATCGCCGCGAACTGCCGGTGACTGCATCGTCGGGTCAAGGATGTGTCAAGGATGTGTCAAGGATGTATTGTCACGGTTGCTCCAGAGTATTTCCGGACTAACTTCAGGGCACAATCGCCGGCACCCAGCAATCTCGCAGGTGGTCATCGACCATTCCGGTGGCCTGCATCAGCGCATAGGCGGTGGTCGGACCGGTGAACCGGAAGCCGCGGCGTTTCAATTCGCGCGCCAAGGCCTCCGACTCCGTGGTGACCGACAGAATTTCGGACGGGTCAGCCGGCCTTTTCGGCCGCGGCGGCGGTGCGAACGACCAGAGCAACGCCGCCAAGTTCTCGGATCCCAGGTCCGCGGCTGCCCGCGCATTGGAGATCGTCGCCTCGATCTTGGCCCTGTTGCGCACGATACCCGGGTCGGCCAGCAACCGGGCCACGTCGGCGTCGGAGTAGCGGGCGACCGTCTCGATGTCGAAACCGGAGAATGCGCGCCGGAAGTTCTCCCGCTTACGCAGGATCACCAGCCACGACAATCCGCTTTGGAAGGCCTCCAGGCTGAGGCGCTCGAACAACGCTACCCCGTCATGCACGGGGCGGCCCCACTCGTGGTCGTGATAGTCGCGGTACAGCGCCGAAGCAGTCTCAGCCCATCCGCAGCGGACCAGGCCGTCATCGGAGGCCGCCGTCACATGCGCCTCGGCGAGTCCTGCGCGGCCTGTAGTGCGGCGAGTTGGCTACGCAACTGATCCAGCTCGCGGCCGAGCCGGTCGAGCACCCAGTCGACCTCGCTGGTCTTGTAGCCGCGCAGCACTTGGGTGAACTTGACCGCGTCGACGTCGGCACCGGTGACCCCCGACGCGGGTAGCACGGTCGCCGTGGTTGCCCGCGGCAGCGGCGGCAACTGCTCACCGCGACCGAACAGCAACCCGGCCGCCCCGAAGAGCAGCACCGCAATGAGAATTAACACCACCAGATACAGCAGCACCAATGTCACGCCATCGATAGTGCCGCACCGGCCACGGTCAGCGTGGCCGCACGGTGTTCATCGGCGGCCGGTCGATCAGCGACACCGGCGCGGTGCGCGGCAGGTAACCGTCGCCGTCGGCGAAGAACTGGGTGAGCCCCACCCCGGAGTCACTGATGCCGCATCGGGACAGCAGGGTGGCGACGACCTGGCGGCTCATCGCCGCGAGCTCGGTCAGCGACCGGTTGCGGTGCGCCCGTACCCCCAGGTTGACCTGTGCTATGGCGTCCAACCCCAGGCGATCATAGGTGTCGACCAAAAGCCCGATCTCCACCCCGTAGCCCGGCGCGAACGGTACCGAGGTCAACAACTCGCGACTGCCGGCGTACTCCCCGCCCAGCGGCTGCAGCACACCGCTCAACTCGGGCCGCAGCGCGGCCAGCAGCGGGCGCGCCACCAGTTCGGTGACCCGTCCACCGCCGTGAGCATCCTCGGTCCCGTCGAGCTTCAGTGGACGGCGATAGAAGCCCTTGACCAGGTGAACGTCGTCGCCGGTGAGCAGCGGCCCGACCAGCTTCGGCACGAACATCGGGTCCGGGTCGATCAGGTCGGAGTCCACGAACACCACGATGTCGCCGCTGGT
>NZ_JBYCLE010000380.1:0-4108 GCF_057473765.1 Mycobacterium sp. TH-M106
CCCCACAGGTTGAACAGCGGGTATAGCAGCGTGCTGCCGGTCTCCGAAAGCGCCACGTCCGAGGTCGCCGGTGCGGTGGCGACACCGGCGCCCGGCGCGGCGTTCAACGAACCATTGGTCGATTTCGAACCGCAGGCCGCTGCAGGCATCACCGCCAGCACCAATGGCGCGACGGCCGACACGGCCAACAGCTTGCGCCACCGAATTTTCACGAACTCACCCGTGGGGAGTTGGTCGAGAGAGTCAGCCTGCATCAACGACATGCTACGTCCGCGTCACGGTAGGGTCGTGTACCGTGACGTTCAGCCGGTGGGGTGTCGCGTTGGGCCTGCTGATGACAGGTGTACTGGTGTTTTCGGCGTGCGGTGGCAACAACGGCAACCCGAGATCGTCGGACACCTCGTCGGCGCCGGTGACCTGCGGAGGCAAGCGCGGGCTGCGTGCCAGCGGCTCGACCGCGCAGGAGAACGCGATCGAGCAATTCGTCTACGCCTATATCCGGGCGTGCCCCGGCCACACCCTGGACTACAACGCGAACGGCTCCGGCGCCGGGGTGGAGGCCTTCGTCAAAAACGAAACCGACCTGGCCGGGTCCGATGTGGCGCTGGATCAGTCGAAGAGCCAGGCGGCGGCGCGGTGCGGGTCACCGGCGTGGGATCTGCCGACGGTGTTCGGCCCGATCGCGGTCACCTACAACATCCACGGGGTGGACTCGCTGAGCCTGGACGGGCCCACGGTGGCGAAGGTTTTCAGCGGCGCTATCGCCATGTGGAACGACCCGGCGATCGTGGCCCTCAACGTAGGTATTGCCTTGCCCGCCATACCCATCCACGTGGTCTTCCGCAGCGACAAGTCAGGCACAACCGCGAACTTTCAGCAGTATCTTGACGGCGCGTCCGACGGCGCCTGGGATAGGGGCGTCGGTGAGACGTTCAGCGGGGCTGCCGGTGAGGGTGCCGCGGGGAACAACGGCACGTCGGTCGCGCTGCAGAACACTGACGGCTCGATCACCTACAACGAGTGGTCGTTTGCGGTGGGCAAGCAGCTGCACATGGCGCAGATCATCACGTCGGCGGGCCCCGATCCGGTGGGGATCTCCACCGACTCCGTCGGCAAGACGATCGCTGCGGCCAAGTTCTCCGGTCAGGGCGGGCAGGCCAATGATCTGGTGCTGGACACGTCGTCGTTCTACAAGCCGACTCAGGCTGGTGCCTACCCGATTGTGCTGGCGACCTACGAGATCGTCTGCTCGAAGTATCCGGACGCCGCCACCGGCTCGGCGGTGAAGGCGTTCATGCAGGCTGCGATCGGTCCGGGGCAGGAGGGCTTGGACCAGTACGGGTCCATTTCGCTGCCGGAGTCGTTCACATCGAGGCTATTGACGGCGGTGAATGCGATCTCGTGATCGGCGGTGACGAGAACGAGCCGGATTCGCGAGAGGGGTCGCGGTTCGGCCCGTATCAATTGGTGCGGCTGCTGGGCCGCGGCGGGATGGGCGCGGTCTATGCGGCTGAGCGCATCACCGACACCCCCGGCCACTGCGTCGTGGCGGTGAAGTTGATCTCGGAGCGGTTCTCCGCCAGTCCGGTGTTCCGGCTGCGGATGCAGCGCGAGGCGGAGGTCGGGGGGCTGCTCACCGAGCCGCATCTGGTGCCCATGCACGCCTACGGCGAGGTCGACGGCACGGTGTATGTGGAGATGCCGCTGATCGACGGCACCGATCTCGCGACGCTGCTGGGGCGCTTCGGGCCGATGAGCCCGGCACGGGCGGTGGCCATCGTGGCCCAGGTCGCCGCCGCGCTGGACGCCGCACACCACGCCGGTGTGATACACCGCGATGTCAAACCGGAGAACATCCTGGTCACCGGTCGTGACGGTGGTGACTTCGCCTACCTGACCGATTTGGGTATCGCCCGCGCTGCCGCCGACCCGGGGCTGACACAGGTCGGGACCGCCGTCGAGGCCTTGCGCTACATGGCCCCGGAGCGTTTCACCGGCGACGCCGTCACCCATCGTTGCGACGTCTATGCACTGGCCGGTGTGCTGTCGCAGTGTTTGACCGGGTCGCCCCCGTATCCGGCCGACAGCGTGGAACAGGCGCTGGCCGCACATCTGAGCGCGTCGCCGCCGAAACCCAGCCAGTTGCAGCCCGGGCGGGTACCCACGGCCTTCGACGAGGTGATCGCCAAGGGCCTGGCCAAAAAACCGGCGGATCGCTATCGCAGCGCCGGTGAGCTGGCCGCCGCCGCCGGGGACGCGTTAGCCGAAACTGAACCCGGGTCTGAGCCCGGTTGCGAACCCGATCAGGCAGGCAAGGCGGTATCCGCGCCGGCCGGCTCTGCCGCGGCTGTGGTTCACCCGCTGCCGGCGGTGTCTCGGCCGCGACGCAACTGCAAGCCGGTCTTGCTCGGCGCCGCGGCGTTCGTCGCCGTCGTTGTCGTCGCGGCGGCCGGATACCTGGGCACCCGGCCGTCGCACCCGTCGTCGGTGGCCGCGCCCGCGCAAACCGTATTGCCGTTCACCGGGCTTGACTACCGCCTCTCTCCGGGCGGGGTGGCGGTCGACGTCGACGGCACCGTGTATGTCACCAGTCAGGGCATGAGTGGCCACGTGCTGAAGTTGCCGTCCGGATCCGTCCAACCAACCGTGCTGGCGTTCACTGGTCTGCACGAACCCCAGGGGGTGGCGGTGGACGACGCCGGCACCGTGTACGTCGCCGACTTCAGTGATCGGGTGGTGAAGCTGGCGGCCGGGTCGGAAAGCCCAGCGGTGCTGCCGTTCAGAGGTCTGGACAACCCGCAGGGGGTGGCGGTGGACTCGGACGGCAACGTCTACGTCGCCGACCGGGGCAACGACCGGGTGGTGAAGTTGGCGGCCGGCGCGAACGCCCAGACGGTGTTGCCGTTCGGTGACCTCGACCGCCCGCACGGTGTGGCGGTGGACAGCGCCGGCAGTGTCTACGTCACCGATACCGGCAACGACAGGGTGCTCAAACTGGGGCAGGGATCGGCTGCCCCGGCTGGCCCGGTCGCGCTGCCGCTCACTGGTATCGCCACGCCCTGGGGTGTTTCGGTGGATACTGCCGGCAATGTCTATGTCACCGAACGCGACACCAATAAGGTGGTGAAGTCGGCGGTCGGGTCAGCGATCCCGTCTGTGGTGCCGTTCACCGGCCTCAACGCCCCGCTGGCCGTGGCGGTGGACAAGGACGCGAAAAACGGGCGGGACGAACAGATCTACGTCGCCGACCGCGGCAACAACCGGGTGGTGAAGCTCGCGACGCAGTAGTGTTTGTCGGCGATCGAGCCTTCGCCGTCCGACTGAGGCGGGACCGGCACGGCCCGCAGGTCGGCAGTCGGCTCGGTGCCGAGCGCGGCGAGGGTGGCCCTTGCCGGGTTGGCGGTAGCATCTTCGGATGGTCAGTTCCGCGCTCGGTCCTGTCGACGGCCCGGCCGGTGTGGTCGACGGCGGCATCGACGGTGCCGGCTGTGTGGTGTCGGGTCATGCACACCCGTTAAGGGACGGCGACTGGCAGCGCGCCGCGCAGTGGGCGCGCCGGTTAGCCTGGTTCAGCCTGGTGCTGGTGGCCGTGGAAGGCACGGTGGGCCTGTGGCAGGGCCTGGTCGCCGGCTCGATCGCGTTGACCGGCTGGGCGCTGGGCAGCATTCCCGAGTGGTTGGCCGGGGCGGTGGTGATCTGGCGCTTCACCGGTGCGCGCACCCTGTCCGAGACCGCCGAGCGACGCGCCCAGATCGGTGTGGCGGTGTCGTTTTGGCTGACCGCCCCCTATATCGCCGCCGAATCCGCGCATCATCTGTTCGGGCGGCAGCACGCCGAGGCCAGCGTGCTCGGTGTCGCGGTGACTGTGGCCGCGGTGGTGGTCATGCCGGTCCTGGGCCGCGCGCAGCGGCGGCTCGGCGCCCGGCTGGTATCGGCGGCCACTGCGGGTGAGGGCGTGCAGAACTATCTGTGTGCAATTCAGGCTGCTGCGGTGCTGATCGGGCTGGCGGTCACCGCCGACTGGCCCGGTGGTTGGTGGCTGGACCCGGTGATCGGGCTGGGGGTGGCCGGGGCCGCGGTGTGGCAGGGCTTCCGGTCGTGGCGCGGC